>NZ_JBHWCL010000008.1:0-129267 GCF_042735125.1 Kitasatospora sp. NPDC059599
GAACCGGACGGACCCGGACCGGCCGCCACAGGCGGTCCTCCATCCCGACGGCCGCCGGCGCGTCCCCCTCGCGGGCCGGGCCGACGGCACCACGCGGCACGCCTTCGTCCACGGCCTGCTCCACGGACACGAGCGGCACACCGCCGACGCGGCGCAGCGACGGCCGCCGGAGCTGCGCCGCCGCGCGGACCGGCGCAAGCTCACCCGGCTGCCCCGGGCACCGTCGTCCGGCCCCCGCGGCCCTCGGCACCTCCGAACACCCCCCGCAACCCCGCGACGACCGTCGACCGGTTGCCCGCTGCCCGCCGCGCAGGCGGGCAGCGGGCGGACAATGGACCCCCACCCGGTTTCGGTCCGGGACCGGATGCGCGCTGAGGACGGGATGTGGTCGTGGTGGCAGGGGATGCGGCCCGCTGGATGCTGACGTTCCCCGGACCCGTGGGATCCCACGGCGAGCAGGACACGGTGGTGGTGGAGCGCCAGGCCGGGCACGGGCCCCACGGGCACCCGGTGTACACGGACACGGACCGAAGGGTGCGGGTCGAGATCGACGAGGAGGGCCTGGTCCACGTCCTGGAGTGCCTGGACCGGCCGGTGCCGGACACCCCGGTCCATGCCCACCCCTTGCGCTGACCGGGCCGCGGCGCGCGGGTCGCGGCCGCCCCGGCCTGCCGGGGCGCGGCCCCTCGGGCCGGGTGAACGCCCGCGACCCGCGGCCCGTACTGAGGGGTGCGCCGCCCGCAGGACCACCGCACCAGGGCCGGCGCCCCTCAGAAGGAGCCCCTCTCATGCGACGTCTCGCCTGGGCAGCGGCACTGCTGCCCGCCCTCGCCCTCGGGGCAGCGGCCTGCGGCAGCAGTGGTGGAGCCAAGTCCGCCCCCGCACCGGCCGCCCCCTCCCCGCCCGCCACCTCCTCACCCGCTCCCGCCGGCCAGCCGCCCGCGGTGTCCGCCGCCGGTGGGACCACGGTCGCGGTGCACGATTCGAAGCTCGGCACGATCCTGACCGACGGTCAGGGCCGCACGGTCTACCTCTTCGAGAAGGACGGCCCGAGCATGTCCGCCTGCGACGGCACCTGCGCCGTCGCCTGGCCCCCGCTGACCACCACCGGCACCCCCCAGGCGGGCAGCGGGGTCAGCGCAGCCGACCTCGGCACCGTCACCCGTGCCGACCACAGCATCGAAGTGACCTACCACGGCCATCCGCTGTACTACTTCGCCGGTGACCACGCTCCCGGCGACACGAACGGCGAGGGCTCCAACGCGTTCGGCGCGGGCTGGTACGTGCTCGGCCCGAACGGCGGCAAGATCGACAACAGCTGACGGGAGCGGCCTGCACCGTTCATCCCTGACCGGGCGCACCTCACCCCTGACCGGGCGCACCTCGGTCACGACCGGACGCACCTCGGCGCCCCGGGACGACTCGCGTCGTGGAACCCGGGGCGCCGAGGTGAGTGTGCGGTCAGTACGGGAGCGGACGGCCCGAGGGCGTCCGCAGATCGAGCGGTGGCCGCGGGCGTAGTGGCGCGGGGCGCTTCTTCACCGTGATCGTGGTCATCTCCGTCACCTCCTTGAGCCCGGAGGACCCACCGGGAGTCTGCCCAACCAGCGGGATTTCTACCGGATCCGGCGGCATCGGCTCGGGCGCGCGCGGGGTCACGCTCCCCACCACCGCCGGCGCCCCCGGCCGGCCGGTTCCGCCGATCGGCCGACACCCGCCAGGGCTAACCCCGGCGGCGCCGCCCCGCCGGGGCCGCAGGTGCGTGGTTGACTGGGGCCCAGCGCCCCGCGATCGGATCCACATGAGTCAACTCGACCTGGCCAGGCTTCAGTTCGCCATGACGTCGGTCTACCACTTCCTGTTCGTTCCGGTCACCATCGGCCTGGGCTTCCTCACCGCCCTGCTGCAGACCGGCTGGCACCGGACCGGCCGACCCGAACTCCTCAGGCTCACCCGGTTCTTCGGCGTCCTCCTGGTGATCAACATCGCGGTGGGCGTGGTGACCGGCCTGGTACAGGAGTTCCAGTTCGGCATGGACTGGTCGCAGTACTCACGCACCGTCGGCGACGTCTTCGGCGCGCCGCTGGCGATGGAGGGCCTGGCCGCGTTCTTCCTGGAGTCGACCTTCCTCGGGCTGTGGCTGTTCGGCTGGGACCGCCTGCCGCCGAGGGTGCACCTGGCGACGATCTGGGCCGTGGCCGTCGGCGGGGTGCTGTCCGCGGCCTTCATCATGGCGGCCAACTCCTGGATGCAGCACCCGGTCGGCTACACGATCGACCCGTCCACCGGCCGGCCCGTCCTCGACGACGTGTGGGCGCTGTTCACCAACCCGGTGTTCCTGCGCGGGTACCTGCACGTGATCCTCGCCTCGGTGGTCACCGGGTGCGCGGTGATGCTCGCGGTCTCCGCCTGGCAGCTACGCAAGGGATCGTCCCCGCTCGCCTTCCACGCAACCGCCAAGCTGGCCCTGGTCGTCATGGTCCCGGTGCTCCTGGTCGCGATGCTGGTCGGCAGCGAACTCGGCGTCACCGAGGGCAAGTACCAGCCGATGAAGATCGCCGGCGCCGAGGCCCAGTGGGACACCTGCCAGCCCTGCTCGTTCTCGCTGTTCCAGATCGGCGGGGGCACGAACGACATGACGCCGACCCGCATCCTCGCCGTCCCGCACCTGCTCTCCCTGCTGGCCACCAACCACTGGAACGGGCAGGTCCTGGGCCTCAACGCCGTCCAGGCCCAGTACGAGCAGCAGTACGGGCCCGGCAACTACGTCCCGAACATCTTCATCCAGTACTGGTCGATGCGGGTGATGGCCTACCTCGCCGTCGTGCTGCTCCTCGTCGGGCTGTGGGGCCTGTGGCTGCTGTGGCGCAAGCGGCTCGGCACCGCGCACCGGTTCCAGCGGGTGGCGGTCTGGGCCTCGGTGCTGCCGTTCCTGATGAACACCGCCGGCTGGCTGCTCACCGAGAACGGCCGCCAGCCGTGGATCGTCCAGGGCATCCAGCTCACCCGCAACGGCGTCTCGCCGTCGGTGAGCACCACCACGGTCGCCATCAGCATCCTGGTGTTCCTCCTGCTCTACGCGGCGCTCGCGATCGTCGAGGCCGTCCTGATCACCCGGTACGCCCGCAAGGAGCTGTCCCCGCCGCCCGCCGAGGACGCCCCGGTCCCGGCCCTGAGCTACTGAGGCCCCTCGATGGCGCTCGCCACGTTCTGGTTCATCGTCACCGCCGTCCTGTGGACCGGCTTCTTCGTCCTGGAGGGCTTCGACCTCGGCGTCGGCATGCTGCACACCGTCGTCGCCCGCGACGAACCCGGCAGACGGGCGGCGATCAACACCATCGGCCCGCTCTGGGACGGCAACGAGGTGTGGCTGATCGTCGCCGCCGCCGCGATGTTCGCCGCCTTCCCCGACTGGTACGCCACCGTGTTCTCCGGGCTCTACCTGGTGATGATCCTGCTCCTGGTCGGACTCATCGTGCGCGGCGTCTCGTTCGAGTTCCGCGGCAAGGTCGACGGCGTGCGCTGGCGCCGCACCTGGGACACCCTGCTCACCGCCGGCAGCCTGCTGGTGCCGCTGCTGATCGGGATCGCCCTCGGCGACCTGCTGCACGGCCTGCCGATCGACCAGAACCACGAGTTCACCGGCTCCTTCGGCGACCTGTTCTCCGGGTACTCGGTGTTCGCCGGCCTCACCCTCGTGCTGCTCTGCCTGCTGCACGGCGCGACGTTCATCGCCCTCAAGACCACCGGCGCGGTGCAGGCCCGGGCCAAGCTCCTGGCCCGCCGGACCGCACCGGCGACCGCCCTCGCCGTGCTGGCCTTCCTGCCGTGGACCCACTCCACCGCGGGCAAGGGCGTCCTGCCGGACATCCTCGAACTCGTCGCCGTCCTCGCGGTGGTCTCCGCCGTCTGGCTGACCGTCGGACGGCACGACGGCTGGGCGTTCGTCGCCACCGCCGTCACCATCGCGACCACCGTCCTGTCGCTCTTCGTCGACCTCTACCCCCGCCTGCTGGTCTCCAGCACCGACCCCGCGTTCGACCTGACCGTCCAGAACAGCGCCTCGGGCAACTACGCGCTGAAGGTGATGAGCGTCGTCGCCATCGTCTTCCTCCCCCTGGTGCTCGCCTACCAGGGCTGGACCTACCACGTCTTCCGGCTGCGCATCTCCGCCGAGGACTTCGGCCCGTCCCGCACCGCGGAGTGACGGGGCGGGGCGTCGACGGTGGCCCCGGCCCGAAGTGCCCGGGGTACGGCCGTCCGGACGCTCCGCCCAGGACCTCGACGACCTCAGGAGCCTCAGCGCGGACGGCGGGTGACCGGGGGCCGGTGGGCGGCACCGGCCCCGGTGACCGGTGCCGTCACCCGAGGACCCAGGCGACCGCCGCGTCCCGGTCGTCGAGGGCGAACACCCTGGTCTCCCCGGGAGTCATCCAGCCGAAGAGGGACGTCATGTGGTGCACCCAGTCGATGTCGGTCACCACGGCGATGCGCTTCCACGCCTTGAGGTGGCCGAAGCCGACCTTGAGGTCCTGCCACAGCGCCCCGCCCGACATGCCCTGGAAGTCGCGCATGACGATCAGGAACCGGACCTCGCCGGCCTCGGCCGCGACCTCCAGCGCCGGGAGCACCACATCGCGGTAGTCCTCCGCCGCGAGCTTCCCGCTCGCCTCGAACCCGATGACCCCCGCAGGCATGCCATCCAACAGCTCGATCACGAGATCTCCTCTCCGCCCCGCACGCGGGAACGCCAAGAAACCGGGACCTCCACACCGTCGGTCGCCGTGGCCGCAGCGTAGGCCCTGACCGCCGGGACGGGCCAACGAAACGCACGACGGCCGGGACCGCGCTTCCGGGCGGCCGGGACGGTGTGCGAGTCCGGCCCGGATCGGCACCCTCCGGCACCGACGGCTGCGCAGGCGACGATCCGGAACCGCGCCGGGCCGACGAACCATCACCGCATCCCCTCCGGCCCGTGCCGCTGACGGCCGGCGCACGCCCCCGCGCGCGGGAGGAGTCGACGCGCGGACGGCCCCGGGCCGTCGGTGAACGACGACCCGGGGCCGCCCGCCGTCGGTTCGGGCACGACCGTCCGGTCGGTGGATCCCGTCACCGTCCGGTCGGTGGATCCCGTCGTGCCGTCCGGCCGTCGTGGGTGCCCGGGGCGGCCGGTCAGCGGCCGCCGTCCGGGTGGTGGACGGTGAGGTCGCCGTAGGCCCGCAGGGCGCCGGCCAGGTCGCCGGGTTCGCCCCGCAGCGTGGCGTCCAGGAAGGCGAGGGTGGCTGCGGCGACGACGCGCGGGCTCCCGGTGCGGCCCAGGGAACCGACGATCGTGGGCACCGGCGGCAGGTACAGCGGGCCGTCCATGAAGGTGAGATGGGCGGCGCCGGGGACGGTGAGCCGGTAGCTCGTCGCGGTGCCGGCGTCGAGCGCCTGGGTGAGGCGGGGCAGGTAGCGCGGATCGGTTCCCGGGGTGATCGCCTGGGTGAGGGCGAGCGTCGGCTGGTCGAGGGCGGGCGAGGCGGGGCCGTGGGGGTAGCCGTCCAGGTCGATGACGGCGTCGAACCGGCGGTCCTGCCGGGCCGCCTGCAGGGCGGCGGCACCGCCCATGGAGTGGCCGGCCACCGCGACCCGGCCGGTGTCCAGGCGCCCGGTCAGCGGGTCGGCGGCCTCGCCCCGGTCGAGACCGTCCAGCCGGGTGAGGACGAAGCCGAGGTCGGCGGCCCGAACAGCCGTCCAGCCGGCCGCCAGCTCCTCGTCCTTGTCCGCATCACCGGACGAGGAGGTCTCGCTGGTGATCGTCCGGCCGTCGGCGAGGACGACGGCGGCGGAGTCGTACGGGTGGTCGAGCGAGGCGACCACGTAGCCGTGGCTGGCCAACTCCTCCGCCCAGGCGGTGTTCTGGGTGCGCACCCCGCCCGAACCGGGCGAGAACAGCACGACCGGGAACCGCCCCCCGCCGCCGTCCACCGGGGCGTCGAACACCGACCGGCTGCGGGCCCGCGGGACACCGTCGACCAGGAAGCCCGGCAGGCCGACCCCGCGGGCGAGGGCTTCGGCGACGGTGCGCGCCTCCTGCTCCGTCCGGCCGAGGTACTGGGCCCGCTGCGCGCCCGCGGGGCTCTTCTGCGCCGGGTACCAGAGCTGGACCACGACCGTACGCCGGTCGTCCGGATCGGCGGTGAAGGTCTCGGGGCGGCCCGGGTCCGTCCACTGCAGCACCCGGGTGCCGACCGCGAACTCGCCCGACGGCTCGGGGAACACGGGCACGGGAAAGGCCCAGGCGGCCACCGGGCCCGTGGCGATCAGGCCGACGCAGGCCACCGATCCCGGCAGCGCCAGCCACCAGCGGGCCCGCCACGCCGGCCGGCCGGAGCGGCGTCGCAGCAGTGGGGAGAGGGCGAACGGCAGCGCGAACGCGGCGCCCGCCAGGACCGGCAGCATCTGCCAGCGGATCCCCGCCACCGCGAGCACGATCGCGGACAGGACGAGAACCGCCCCCGCCGCGATCGTGACGCGTGGACGGGCGGCGGGGGGAAGCCAGCGCGCCACCACCAGCGCGACGGCACCCAGCAGGGCGAGGATTTCCAGGGGGGACATCTGCGGTCCCGTGATGATCTCGGTCACGTGGCCATGCTCGGCGCCGGACGTGCACGGCCACATCGCTCCCCGGTCGCCGTCGTCTGCAACCGGGGTCGCAATCCGCGGCGGCCCCCGTGCGACCGGGGCAGCGATCGAGCACACCGGATCAGCGTCCGCCCTGCGACCACGGGAGGTAGCGGCCTCCTCCTCAGGTCGCATTCCGGCGTGGTGCCGTCAGACGGTGGGGTCATGTGCTCCGCGGGGCCCGGGGTCTACCGTGACAGGGCCGCGGGACGGGCTGGGCAGCGATGCGGGCCGAGCAGCGATGCGGGCCGGGCAGTGATGCGGGCCGGGCAGCGGCAGGTGCCGGCCGGGGTCGACATGACGCCGAATCGACAGGGACGTGTGATGACCGAGGCGGCCGCGGAACCCGGCCATGCCCACCGGGCAGGCCGACAGGACCGGGACCTGGTGCAGGACCGGGTGCAGGACCGGGTGCAGGGCCGGGTACGCCGCCTGGACCGGGCCCGGTGGGCTGGGACCGCGTCACGGCCGACGAGCCGCGTCGGCGGTCCGGCCGCCGCACGCGCGGCACGGCTGGTGACGGCCGCCGGGCGCCGGACTTCCCGGCTGCCGCCCGTGCTGTGGGACTCGCTGCTGCCGGTGCTCCTCCTGCTCAACGTCATGACCACGCGTGTGCCGCACGAGCTGCCGGTGGCCGTGGCCCTCACCGCCGCCCTCGCGGTGCCCCTGCTGTGGCGGCGCCGGGCCCCGCTCGCGGTGTTCGGCGCCGTGGCGGCCGCCGCCCTCGTCCAGTGGCTGACGGACGTCCAACTGCCTGCGGACGTCGCCCTGTTGGTGGCCCTCTACACGGTGGCCGCGCACACCGGCCGGCGCGGCGCACTCGTCGCCGGTGCCGTCGTGGAGGCAGGGGTCCTGCTGGCCTGCCTGCGCTGGGCACCGGAAGGCGCGTTCCTGACCCCCTTCGTCGCGGTCACCGCGATGGCCGTCGCCGCCGCCGTCCTCGGGGTGAACGCGCGCACCACCCGCGCCTACCTGGCCGCCCTGGTGGAACGGGCCGCACGCCTGGAGCGGGAACAGGAACAGCAGGCGCGACTGGCCGTCGCCGAGGAACGGACACGCATCGCCCGGGAGATGCACGACATCGTCACCCACAACCTGTCCGTCATGGTCGCGCTCACCGACGCCGCCGTCTACGCGCAGCACCGGTCACCCGACAGGGCCACCGCCGCTATGCTCCAGATCTCCGAGACGGGCCGCCAGGCCCTCACCGACATGCGGCGCTCGTTGGGCATCCTGCGGACCGACGAACCGGACGCGCAGCGCCACCCGCTGCCCGGCATCGCCCAACTGGAGGCCCTCGCCGACCAGATGTGCGCCGCCGGGCTGCCGACCCGCCTCGACGTCCACGGCGGCCACGCCCACGTGACCGCCACCGCACAACTCACCGTCTACCGCGTGGTGCAGGAAGCCCTGACCAACACCCTCAAGCACGCCCCCACCGGCACGCGCGCGACGGTCCGGATCCACTGCTCGCCCGGGACCCTCACCGTGGACGTCACCGACGACGGCCGCTGCCCGCCGCCCCACGGCACCGCACCGTCCGGCCACGGCATCCCCGGCATGCGCGAACGCTCGGCCGCCTACGGGGGGACCTTGCGCGCCGGACCGCTACCGGGCGGCGGCTGGGAAGTCCACACCCGCCTCCTCCTCGACAGCAGCGGAGCGGCGTCCGCATGACGATCCGCATCCTGATCGCCGACGACGAGGCGCTGCTGCGCATGGCCTTCGGCACCGTCCTGGACGCCCAGCCCGACATGACACCGGTCGGCGAAGCCGCGGACGGCGGCCAGGCCGTACGCCTCGCCCGGGAACTGCGCCCCGACGTCGTCCTGATGGACGTCCGGATGCCCGGGACCGACGGGATCGAGGCGACCCGGCAGATCGTCAGGACCGCCCCGCGGAGCCGCGTACTGATCCTCACCACCTTCGACCTGGACGAATACGCCTTCGCCGGACTCGGCGCCGGAGCCTCGGGCTTCCTGCTGAAGAACACCAGGCCCGAGGAACTGCTCACCGCGATCCGCAACGTCGCCGCGGGCGACGCGGTGCTCTCCCCCCGGATCACCCGCCGCCTCCTGGAGGACCTCCGCCCGCACATCCCCGACGGCGCCGGCGCCGGCCCCGACGAGCGGCTGGGCCGGCTCAGCGCCCGTGAACGCGACGTACTCGTCCAGGTCGGCCGGGGCCTGTCCAACACCGAGATCGCGGCCACCCTGCACCTCGCCGAGGCGACCGTGAAGTCCCACCTGGGGCGGATCCTGCACAAGCTCGAACTCCGCGACCGGATCCAGGCCGTGGTCTTCGCCTACGAGAACCGCCTCGTCCGCCCGGCCTGACCGGGCTCCACCGGAGCCGACGGCCATGTCCTCGGCCCGGGTGCCGACGCGCCGCACCGTCGGGTACCGGATCACCCCGCACCCCGCCGGGCACGGCGCCGCCCCGGGCCTGTACCGCCGGGTCGCGGACCGAGCCACCGCGCCGCGGCACCGGTTCCGCCGCCCGCGCATCCGCGGGGAGATCCGCGACGACAGCCGTCAGGCGTTCCTCACCCTCGGCTGCGCCGTCATCCGCCGGCGACGGCTGCGCACCGCACCCTGCCGGGAGCAAAGGCGGGCGATGCGCCGCGGGGACGGCCTGTCGACGCGTCAGAACGCATACCTGGCGGTCGGGCCCGCGCGGTCTCACATCCGGGATCTCAGCACGTCGACCTCACAGCCCGGCGCGTAGGGGTCGAAGCCGTGCTCGGTCAGCCAGCGCACCACCAGCAGGCTTCGCAACGACCACCACGCGTGGATCACGTCGAGGTCGACGTCGGCGCCGTAGCCGGCGATGACGTCGCCGAGGTGCTCCTCGTGTCCGAGCGTGAAGGTGGCGAGGTCGTAGAGGGCATCGCCCTGGCCGGCCTCGGACCAGTCGATGATGCCCGTGACCTCGTCGCCGTCGACGAAGACGTGCGCGATCTGCAGGTCGCCGTGCGTGAAGGCCGGAGTCCACGGCCGGAGCGCGGCCTCGGCGACCTGACGGTTGCGGGTGACCAGGTCGGCGGGCAGCAGGCCGTTCGTCACGAGCACCTCGCACTCGTCGTCGAGTTCCGCCGCCAGCGCGACGATGCTCCGGCCGGCCCGTCCCGGCCAGGACGGCAGCGGCGCGTCATGCAGCCTCCGGATGGCGGTGCCCGCCGCGGCCCACGCCGCCGGCGACCCGGTCGACGGCCCGCCGAGGCGCCCGAGCGTCGTCCCCGGGAGTGCGGCCAGCGCGAGCACGGGCGGTCTGCACCACAGGACCTCCGGGGTCGGGACCGGCGCGAGGGACATCGCCTCGACCTCGACGTCGATGCGCGCCTGGTCGGCGTCCACCTTCAGGAACACGTCGCCGACGCGCAGAGTCGCACGCTCGGCATGGGCGACGACGACTTCGACCTCATCCATGGGCGACCAGTATCCCGGGGATGACCGCCGACGTCGCCGGGTTTGTCACGTGCGAGGAGGAGTCCTCCGTGCGTGTCCACGGTTCTTCCCGGGTCAGGGGACCGGTGGACCGTCTCGGCTCGCCGTTCCGCCACATGGCGACGATCCGGCACATCCCGTCGGGTCGGCGGCCCGGTGAACCGTCCGTGCCGGGAGACCGTCAGGGTGGGTAGCGGGATTCGATCAGCCCGGCCGGAAGGGCCGAGGTGATCCGCAGCCGTACGGGTCGGAGCCTCACGGCCCGCAGCAAACGGCCTGCAGCAAACGGCCCGCAGCAAGCAGACCGCCCAGTCAGGAGCAGAGCAGATGACCTCAGCGGAGACCTTCTCGGCCTTCTACGCCTCACTCGACGCCGTCGCGGGGGACGCCGGGCACCCGGCAGCAGGAGAGCGGCCGGCCGTGCCGGCCTGGCTGGCGCAGGTGGCGGAGGTGCTGTTCGACGGCCTGGACGCCGACGCGGCGGCGGACTGGGCGCGCCGTGTGCGCCGGGAGGTGCGGCGGTCGGACGGCGGGGTGCCGTTCAGCGTGGTCCATGACTGGTACTGCTCCGCGGTCGGCCCGGTGCTGGCCGAGGCGACCGCGCGCCGCGGCGGGTCCGCCGTACCGCAGCAGGTCGTCCTGGCCCTGCACACAAGGGCCTTGGGGGGCGGCCGGGTCGACGAGGGCACCTGGCGGGCGGCGCTCGAACCGGAGCTGCGGGAGCTCTTCCGGCACGCGTACCCGTACGCCGAGGCCTACGCCACGGCCGCTGCCGCCGCCGGTTCCTACGCGCTGGCCAACGGCTACGACGAGGCCGAGGCCGCCCGGTACGGCGAGACCTACGCGGAGCTCAACACCACGGCCAACGTGCGCGCCCACGCCGACGCGAACGCCCTGGCCAACGCCGCCGCCGTGGCGGCCGCGTACGCGGCGGCGGACCCGGACGCCTACGCCGAGACGTATCCGTCCGCCCGGGTCCGCGCGGTGGTGCGGGTCCACGCCGACGGGCAGGGCGAGCGCGGCGAACGTGCCGCCTGGGCGCGGCTGGCCGACGGTCTCGCCGCCGCCCTGGCCCGGGCGGCGGCGAGGACCGAGGACGGTACGGAGGCGAGGACGGCGGCGCACCCGGGCTGAGCCCGGGCCCGCCCTCCCGGTCGGCTCAGCCCTTGAGCGGTCCGCCGTCGATGGCGACCCGGCGGCCGTACCGGGTGTGCGGGTAGTAGTCGTACGTGGCGTGGTGCTGGACGCAGCGGTTGTCCCAGAACACCAGCGTGTCGGGGGTCCACCGGATGCGGCAGGTCAGCATGGGCCGCTGGGCGGGCAGGGCGCACAGCAGGTCGAGCAGGGCCCGGCTCTCGTCGGCCGACAGCTGGGGGATGCGCGCGGTGTAGGCCTTGTTGACGTAGAGGATCCTGCGGCCGGTCTCGGGGTGGCGCACCACCAGCGGGTGCTCGTTCTTGGGTATCACGTACCCCGGGGGCGGGGTGTAGCCCTGGAAGGCGACGAGGCCGTCGTGGATCGCGGTCAGGCCGTCGAGCAGTTCGCGCATCGTCGGGGAGAGCATCTCGTACGCGAGGTGCATGTTGGCGAACAGGGTGTCGCCGCCGCTGCCGGGTTCGGGGACGCGGGTGATGTGGAGCATCGACCCGAGCGAGGGTTCGGCGTCGGCGGTGCCGTCGGCGTGCCAGCCGTTGCCGGCGACGTTCTCCGCCTCGGCGCTGGTGCGGATCTCCAGGACGTACGGGTCCGCGTCGACCGGGGGCGGGTTGACCGGGCGCAGTTCGCCGAAGTGCCCGGCGAAGCGCTTGTGGTCCTCGTCCGTGAGGTGCTGGTCGCGGAAGACGAGGACGTGGTGGTCGAGGAACGCCCGCTTCACCTCGGCCAGTTGCTCGGCCGGCAGCTCCTGGGAGAGGTCGATGCCGGAGATCTCGGCGCCGATCACCGGGGTGACCGGGTCGACCGTGATGGTCCGGTACGGGTGTGCGGGCCTGGTGGTGACGGCCTTGACGGCGTCCAGTTCGTACTGCTCCATGGCGTGCTCCTGTGGTGGGGGGTCGAGGTCGTCACAGGCCGCGGGCCAGCAGATCCGCGAGGATCAGCCGGCCGAAGGCCAGGTTGCCGTGGATGGCGTCGTCGGTCTCGCAGAACTCGGGGCGCTGGAGGCCGTCCGGTCCGGTGGTGCGGGCGCGCAGGTCGACGAGTTCGACGCCGAGGGCGTCGAGCGCGCTGCGGACGGTCTCCTGCGCGGCCGTGAACACCGCCGGGTCGGACTGCTCCGGCACCCGCTGCGGCGGCAGCACGGCCAGGACCCGCAGGCCCAGGCCGAGTGCGTGGCGGTAGAAGGCCAGCGCGTCGCGGACGGTGGCACGGACGACGGCGTCGAACAGCGGCCCGGACAGGAAGCCCGGGGCGAAGCCGCCGTCGCGGTGGCGGTAGAGGCGCCAGTTCTCCCGGGTGGCGACGAAGTGCGCGCTGAGGCCGAAGGTGGACACCAGCGGGACCGTCAGACGTCCGAGGCCGTCGACGTCCAGGTCGGCCAGGAAGCCCCGGTAGTACTGTTCGGCCTCGGCCTTGCGGAACACCACGTCGTGTTCGCGCGGCTCGAAGAAGTCGTCGGTGAACTCGCGGCCGGCGCCGATCGGACCTCCCTGGAAGGGGATCCGGGCGGCCTTCGCGGCCCGGCCGATCGGGCCCGCGTGCGAGTCGCCGAGCAGCAGGAACCTAGCGGGGGCGGTAGTAGTCGAGGACGGCGTCGTCACAGGTGTCCCCTCCCTTCGGCTCCGCCGACGGCTCGCCGGTCCGGTCCGGTCGCGGACCGGCGGTGGGCCGCGACAGTGCGGTCATGAAGTGGCGCATGACGAAGTCGACGCCCTCGGGCGTCACTTCACGCAGGTTGGGGGCGTAGAACCGGCTCCGGAACGGGATTCCGGTGATGAGTTCGTAGGAGGGGAAGTAGTCGACGTCGTCGAGGTCCAGGGTGAGTTGCCCGGCCACCGTCCGCAGCAGCGACTTGGAGTGGGTGTTGGCGGTGAGCACGTGGTCGCCGGTCGCGGTCGCGGTCAGCGGGTGCGGGGACACGGTCAGCAGGACGCGCAGCCGCGGATTGGCCTCGCGGGCGAGTGCGACGGCCTCCGCCAGGTCCCGGTACACCTCGTCGAAGGTGAACCGGTGGAGGACGTGGCGCTCCGGGTCGAAGGTGCCGCGCACCGTACCGGGGCAGGACGGGAGGACGGTGCCGTCGGCGCGGTCCCGCCAGGCCTCGGTCAGGCCCAGGGTGAAGATGAGGCAGCCGGCCTCGGTGACGGCGTCGCGGATCGCGGCGAGGGTCGTCCCGCGGGCGGCCAGCATCTCCTCGGCCGAGGCGTGGCCGCCGGGTTCGACGGACGGGCGGTAGGGGTCGTAGGAGCGGCCGTCCTCCGACCACGCCCCGGTGGGCGGGGTCGTGCGGCCGAAGGCCCAGGAGAGCCACTGCCGCAGCACCGCGGCGGTGTAGATCGTCCCGGTGCGGAACGAGTACACCCCGTAGTGGCGCGCCCGGCGCTCCTCCTCGGTCAGCCCCGGCGGGGCGGGCTCCGCGTCGTACCAGTTCATGCCCCGCTCCAGCAGGGCGCGGCCGATGTGGGCGGCGAAGCAGGACCCGGCGGTGAGGACCGGGTCGTCCTGCCCGATCTCGAACGCGGGCGTCCACAGGTCGTCGATGGCGAGCGGGTCGGGCTCGGCCACGGCGGACCGCCAGAACGAGCGCGCCGGTAGGGACTGGTAGGGGTTCACGGGGGTGGTCTCCGATGGTCGGACGGTGGTGGGGGTCGGACGGGACCGCCGGTGCGGGGAGCGCGCCGGGGTCACGGCCGGGGACGGTCGACGCCGCCCCCGGGCGGGCCGTCCGTCGCCGCGTCGATCGCCGCCGCCACGGCGTGCACGTGGGGCGGGCGGACGATGCCGTAGTGCGTGGTGTCCAGCCGGTGCCAGGTACTGGGTTCCGGCAGGTGCGGGCGCCACAGCTCCCGCTGCTCCTCCGGGGACGCCGGCGCGGGCAGTCCCTCCACCGGCCGCTCGGCCAGCCACAGGTGGCTGGGGGTGGCGCTCAGCAGCGGCATCCGGTGGTCGGCCATGCTCCGCAGGTTGGCCCGGCAGCACCGCACCAGGCGGTCGGCGTAGCCCTGCGCCTCGGGACCGGCCACCGCGGACCCGCCCTGGCTCAGCTCGTTCGCGAACACCGCCTGGAGCCGGCCCTCGTCGTAGTCCTGGAAGCGCACGCCGGCACCGGGCGGCGGCGGATCGATCAGGTGGAGGCCGTGCACCGGACGGCCGATCGCCTCCGCCTGCGCCGCCATCCCCATCGCCGCCCAGGCGCCGAAGGACCAGCCGGCCAGGTGCAGCCGGTGGGTGTCGTCCGCGAAGCGCGCTCGCAGGGCGGCGGCGTAGCGGCGCGCCCGCTCGGCCAGGCTCCAGTCCGCCGTCCCGGGCCGCGCCAGCGCGGGGTCGGCGATCAGGCAGACGGTCAGCCGGGGGCCCAGGGCCGACACCAGGGACCGGTAGGCCTGGATGTCGCCGCCGACGGGGTGCACCAGGCAGAGCACGTCGTCTCCGGTGCCCTGCTGCCAGACCTCGGGGACCACGTCGTCCGCACCGGCACTGCCGACGGGCGCCGCCTCCGCCAGCCGGGTCAGGATCTCGGAGAGGGAGACCCGGTGGCTGAGCCGGGTCAGTTCAAGCTCGACGTCGAAGTGACGTTTCACCAGGCCGATCAGGTCGAGCAGGGTCAGCGAGTCGACGCCCAGGTCGTAGAGCGGGGCGTCGGGGTCGACGTGGTCGAGGTCCAGCCAGTCGCACAGCCAGTCGCCGAGCAGGACGGCTGCGCTCCCGCGAGCCGCCTCGGCCGCCGCGGTACCGCCGCCGGCGGGCACCGGCGTGGCTCCGGTGGTCCCGGTCCACGCCGTGGGCGCCGTGGTCGCCGTGGGCGCCGTTCCGGTGGTCCCGGTCCACGCCGTGGGCGCCGTGGTCGCGGGCGGCACGACGGCCCGGGCGGGCGCCGCGTAGAACGCGCGGGACTCGTCGAGGCCGGTGGTGGAGACCAGCACCTGCGGCAGCTGCAGTCCCACGGCCCGCGCGAACACCCGCTTGCCCTCGGCCACCGTCAGCCCGACCGACAGGTGGGCCCGGTGGCGTGCGTCGGCCGGCGGCGCCTGCAGCGCCATCCCGGCCTCGCTCCACACGTCCCAGTTCACACCCAGCCGGACCGTGGTCTCGGCCTCGCCGGACCGGTACTGCGCGAAGCCGTCGAGCAGGCTGTTGGCGGCCGCGTAGTCGAACTGGCCGACGCCGCCCAGCTCCGCGGACATCGACGAGCAGTACACCGCCACCGACGGCCGGTAGCGCTCGATCAACTGCTCGACCAGCAGGGCGCCCTGCAGCTTGGCGGCGGAGCCGCGCCACATCGCCCCGGCGTCGCGCCGGGCGATCAGGCCGCCGTTCGCGACCCCGGCGGCGTGGACCACGCCGTCGAGGCGGCCGGTGCGCCGGCCGATGCGGGCCGCGATCTCCTCGGGCGCCGACTCGGCGAGATCGGCGTCGACCAACTCGACCCGGTCGACCCAGGGCATCAGCTCCTCCGGCAGCCGGGGCCGCCGCGCCAGCAGCAGCACCCGCGCGGCGCCGTGCTCCAGCAGCCACGCGGCGACACTGCGGCCGATCCCGCCGGTGCCGCCCAGGACCAGGTGCACGCCTCCGGCGGGCAGCCCGACGGGGCCGGGGCCGGTCGCGGAGACCGGCAGCGCGACCTGTTCCCACCAGTGGCCCCGGCGCAGGGCCAGCCGGCGCGGGAGTCCGCCCGCGGCCGCGGGCGGTGGTCCGGCCGCGGGCGGTGGTCCGACCGTCGCCGCGTCCGGGGCCGTCGTGGCGGCCCCGGCCAGCAGGGCGGCCAGCGGCGCTGCCCAGTGGGCGGGGTCGGCGTCGGGCAGGTCGATCCAGTGGCCGTCCGCGGCGCCCTCCTGGGGCGCCACCTCGGCGGCGCCCGCCAGCAGGCCGGCCTCCGGCCGCCGGACCGGGCCGTCCACCGGCCGCGCCCCGTACGACAGCCACCACGGCCTCAGCCGCAGTGGCCCGGCGGCCTCGGCCACGGCGCGCACCAGGGCGGCCGGAGTGTCCAGACAGGCCCAGCGGGCCCGGGCCAGGCTGTCCCGGCCGACCGGACCGCCGATGCCCAGCGGCAGCGCGTGCAGCCAGTCGATTCCGGTGTCGCGCTCGGAGCCGGTGCCCGCGGAGCCGGTGCCCGCGGAGCCGGTGTCGCCCGCACCGAGGGCCGCGCGCGAGCCCGCACCCGTCAGCGCGTCGAGGAGCCGGCCGAGCGAGGCCGGATCGGCCGGATCGACCTCGTAGACGTCCTCACCGCGCCGGGCGAACGCCCCGGCGGCGCTGACCCGCACCACCCGGGCGTAGGCGGCCTCGAAGGCGCGGACCGCGTCCGGGGGTGCCGGTCCGTCGGTGAGCAGCACCAGCAGCCGGGAGCTGCGCGCGCCGATCGCGGTGCCCGCGCGGCGCAGCCGTGCCCAGTGCGGCTGGTGCAGCCAGGCGTGCTCCGGGAGGCGCGACGGAACGGCGGCGGCCGGACCGGAGCGGTCCGGTGCCGCTGCGGCGCGGGGGAAGTCGAACTCCGTCAGCTCGAAGGCCGGTGGCGGGAAGTCCCACGGCGCCTGGGCCGGGCCGGCGGGACGGCCGATCCGCTCGCCGGACAGCCAGGCGGCGGCCGTCTCCTCGGCGGTGAGGCCTTCGCCCGGGACCGCCGGCCCGTACCGGGTGTCCCCCGTTCCGCTCGGGGTGTCCCCCGTTCCGGTCCGGGTGTCCCCCGGTCCGGCGTCGGTGATCGGGCCCGCGTCGCGCAGCCAGGCCACGGCGGTGGAGGCGTCGGGGCAGACCGCCGCCAGCCGGCGACGGCGCGCGGGACGGCCCGCCCGGAGGTGGCGCAGCACCTGCGGGTAGGCGGCCGGACGGGCCGCCAGGTAGTCGGCGATCCGGGCGGCGTCGGCGCGCAGGCCCGCTTCGCTGCTGCCGGAGAGCACCAGGCAGGGGAGCACGGAGGTGTCCGCTGCCGTGTCGGCCGCCGTCAGGCCCGCCTTGCCCGCCTCGGGGCCGGCTCCGGCTTCCTCCGCCGTCCCCGGGGCCGGTCTGTCGGCCTCCAGCACCACATGGGCGTTGGTGCCGCCGATCCCGAAGCTGCTGACCGCCGCGATCCTGTCCCGGCCGGTGGGCCAGGGCCGGGCCTCGGTGGGGACGTAGAACGGCGTCGGGTCGGCGCCGAGCTGCGGATTGAGGGCGTGGAAGCCGACGTTGGGCGGGATGACGCCGTGGTGGACCGCGAGCGCGGCCCGTACCAGTCCGACCACGCCCGCCGCCGCGCCCAGGTGTCCTATCTGGCTCTTGACCGAGGTCAGCGCGCAGTGGCCGGACCGGTCCAGGTCGAAGGCCTGGCGCAGGGCGCCGACCTCGACCGGGTCGCCGAGCCGGGTGGCGGTGCCGTGGGCCTCGACGTAGCCGAGGTCGGCGCCGCTGCGGCCGCTGCGGCGCAGGGCGGCCCGGATCACCTCGCGTTGCCCGGCGAGCGAGGGGGCGCTGTAACTGAGCTTGTCGGAGCCGTCGTTGTTCACCGCCGAGCCGGTGATCAGGGCGTAGACGGTGTCGCCGTCGCGGCGGGCCAGGCGGAGCGGCTTGAGCACCACCACGCCGACGCCGCTCGCGCCGATGGTGCCGCTCGCGTCGTCGCTGAAGGGCCGGCAGAGGCCGTCCACGGAGAAGATGTGCTGCGGCTGGTACCGGTATCCGCCGGTCAGGGTCGGGTCGACCAGGACGCCGCCCGCCAGCATCACCTCGGCATCGCCCTGGCGCAGCAGCCCGGCGGCGACGTGGACGGCGACCAGCGAACTGGCGCAGGCCGCCTGGGTGGTGAAGGCGGGACCGGTCAGCCCGAGGTGGTAGGCCGCCTTGGTGGCGAGGTAGTCCTTGTCGTGGTGCAGGGCCAACTGGAAGACGTCGGGCAGGCGTTCGGGGTCGGCCTCGCGGAGCATGGACTGGAAGTAGGTGTTCTCGCCGGCCCCGGCGACCAGGCCGACGCGCCGGCCGGACGGATCGGCGATGCCGGCGTGTGCCAGTGCCTCGACACAGCTCATCAGCAGGTGTCGTTGCTGGGGGTCCATCAGCCGGGCCTCCTGCCGGCTGATGCCGAAGTGGTCCGGGTCGAAGGCCAGCGGGCCGTCCAGCTGGCTGCGCGCCCCGACCAGGCCGTCGGCGGCGTCGAAGTGCTCGATGCCGATGCCGCCCGTGGTGACCATCCGCCAGAACGCGGCGAGGTCGGCGGCGCCCGGAAGGCGTACCGCCATCCCGACGACCGCGATCGGCTCGTCCTCGGCGATCGGCCCACCGGCGGCAAACGCTTCCTCAGCGGCGACCGGTGCGTCGGCGACGAGCCGTCCGGTGGCACCGATGAATCCGGCGACGCCGGCCGGCACCACGGTCACCACAGAGGTCGACACAGCGGTGTCGGCGGCCGGTGCCGAGCGGTCCAGGAAGTCGGCCAGCGCCCGCACGGTGACGTGTTCGAACAGGTCGGCGACGGTGAAGCGCAGGCCCAGTGCGGTGGTGCAGTGGAGCTGGAAGCGCATCAGCCCCAGGCTGGAGGCTCCGGCCTCGAAGAAGGTCTGTCCCGGGTCGATCGCCGCACCGGTGACCGTCTCGAACGCCACGGTCAGCTGGGCTTCGCGTGCGGACAGGCCGATGCCGCGGGCCGTCGGCCGGAGCAGTTCCCGCCCGGCGGAGCGCAGGGCGCCCCGGCGGTCGAGCTTGCCGCTGGGGGTCCTGGGCAGTTCCCCCAGCACGCGGAAGCGGGCGATCCGGACGTGGCCGGGCAGGATCGGTGCCAGGTGCGCGGTGAGCTCCCGCACCGTGGGCGCCTCCCCGCGGCACTGCAGGCAGGCCACCAGGTCGTCGCCGTCGCGGACCACGACGGCGTTGACGACGTCCGGGTGCCGCAGCAGGGCCGCCTCGACCTGGCCGAGTTCGAGGCGGTGTCCGCTCAGTTTGATCTGGTCGTCGTCCCGGCCCAGGAAGTGCAGCAGTCCCTGCCGGTCGAAGCGGGCCCGGTCGCCGCTGCGGTAGCACAGGCCGAGGCCGGGCAGCTCGACGAAGCGGGCGTCGTCGAGCGCCGGGTCGCCCAGGTAGCAGCGCGCGGCCATCGTGCCGCCGATCAGCAGGGCGCCGGGGCGGCCGGGCGGGACGGGCTCGTCGGCCTCGTCGACCACCGTGAGCACCGCGTTGGCCACCGGCCGGCCGATGGCGGGACGCTCCGGCCAGCGGTCCGGATCGCCGTCCAGGCACAGGCTGCTCACCACGTGCGTCTCGGTGGGGCCGTAGTGGTTGAACAGCCGGGCGCCCGGCAGGCCCGCGAACCAGCGGCGGATCGCCTCGGTGCACACCAGCTGCTCGCCGGCGGTGACCACGTCCTTCAGCCGCGACGGATAGCGGCCCAGGTGGACGCCGTGTTCGGCGAGGAGTTGGAGTGCCACGTAGGGCATGAAGACGCGCTCGGCGCCGGCCGTCTCCAGCTGCTCCAGCAGCGCGGGGGCGTCCTGCCGCCAGCCGGGCCGCACGAGGTGGAGGAGGCCGCCGCCGCACAGCGTCCCGAAGACCTCCTGGAAGGACACGTCGAAGGAGAGCATGGAGAACTGCTGGGTGACCGCCGGACCGGCCAGCCCTCCCGCTTCCGCCTGCCACTGCACCAGGTTGCACAGGGTGCGGTCGGAGACCTGAACGCCCTTGGGAACGCCGGTGGAGCCCGAGGTGAACAGGGTGTAGAGCGGCCGGGCGCCGCGGTGCGCCGGGCCGGCGGTAGCCGTTCCGGCGGTGGAGGTACCGGCGGTGGTGGTGGCCGTGGCGGTGGCCGGGTCGGGCGAGGCAGGTGACAGCACCACCGGGTGGCGCGCGATGCGGCCCGGGTCGACGGCGTCGAACTCCGGGTCGCCGTCCGGCGGGAGCAGCACGCACACCGGTTCCACCTGGTCCAGTACCTGCCGGCGCAGGGCCGGCGGGTAGGACGGGTCCAGGGGCACGATGGTCACGTTGAGCCGGGCCAGTGCCAGCATCGCCACCACGTGCTCGACCGACGGCGGCAGGTGTAGCGCGACGCAGCACGGACGGTCGTCCTGCTCCGGCAGCGGGTGGGCGGCCCGCAGTTCGGCGGCGAGCGCCGCCGCGTGGGCGTCGAGCGCGGCGTAACTCACCGACCGGCCTTCGGACATCAGCGCCGGTGCGTCGGGTGTGCGGGCGACCTGCCGGGCGAAGCCCTCGGCCACCGTCGTCCAGGTCGGTGTGGTCGCGGTGCCGCGCCCGGGTTGGGGCAGTCGGCGGCGGTAGGGTGCGGCGAGTTCGGCCGGGGTCGCCGTCCCGCCGTCGGCGAGCAGGTCCAGGCCCCGCCGGAACAGGCCCGCCATCGCCGCGACCTCGTCGGCGTCGAAGCGGTCGTCGGCGTATTCCCACAGGCAGTCGAGGCCGCCCTCGTGCTCGACCACGGACAGCGTCATCGGGCACTTGGCCTCGGCCGGGGCCCTCCACAGCGGGCGGGAGGCGCAGCCGGGCAGGGCCAGCGCGGCGAAGTCGGTGTTCTCCAGCACGAAGAGGTAGTCGAACGGGGAGTCGGCTCCGGTGGCCGGCTCCCGGTCGGCCAGGACGTCGGCCAGCGCGACGTGCTGACGGTCCAGCACCCGGCGGGCGTCGGCGCCCAGGCGCAGCAGCTGGGCGCGCAGGTCCTCGCGGGGCGTGACGGCCTGCGGCAGCAGCACGGTGTTGGCGAACATGCCGACGCTGGCCTCGAACTCCTGGACCGGCCGGTTGGCCACCGGCGCGGCGATCCGCGGGCCGGTCCCGCCGGTCACGCCGTACAGGCTCCAGGCGAACACGCCGAGCAGCACCTCGAAACGGGTCATGCCCAGGTCGGCGCAGAGCCGGTCCACGGCGGCGCGCCGCACGACGTCGAGGGAGGTGTGCAGCAGGCGGGCCGGGGGGAAGGCGGCAGTACCGGTCGGGTCCGTCCGGTCCCGGTCGGCGTCCTCGTCGGCGCGGGCGTAGTGGGCCCGCAGTTCGGCGCGCTGGGCCGGGTAGGCGGGGCCGGCGAACCAGTCGGCCTGCCAGGCCGCGTAGTCCAGCGGGGTGGGGACGGGAGTGGGGGACGAAGCCTCCGCAGCTCCGACGATCGCCTGCCGGTAGCCGGACGAGAGGTCCGCCAGCAGGACGTTGAGCGACCAGCCGTCGACCGCGATGTGGTGCAGGTGGAGCAGCAGCACGCCGCCGCCGTCCTGCGGCAGCCAGCGGGCGCGCAGCATCCGGGGGTCGGCGAGGTCGAACGGCTCGGCGAAGAAGCCGTCGGCCGCGGCGCGCGCGCCGTCCTCACCGGCGCCGTCCCCACCGGCGCCGCCCCGACCGGCGTCGTCGGCCGCCTCGGGGCCGGGTCCGGTCCACGGGTCGTAGGGCTCCCCGACGGTCTGGCGCAGGCCCTCGGGCGTGGCCTCGAAGGCCGTGCGCAGGGCCGCGTGGTGCCGCACCAGCGCCTGCAGCGCGGCGTGCAGCGCGTCGGCGTCGACCGTGCCGTCCAGGCGGAAGGCCAGCTCCACGGCGTAGGCGCGGGAGCGCGGTGCCCGCTGCTGCAGCAGCCACAGGCGCTGCTGCTCGCTGGTGGCGGGCGCCGAGCGTGCCCGGGTGGGGGCGGGCGGGGCCGGGTACGGCGAGTCGGCGGCGGGTCCGGCTTCGGCGACGGCCCGGGCGATCGCGGCCAGGTCCCCGGTCAGCACCCGGGCCTGGGGCAGGTCGCAGCCCCAGCGCCGGCGTGCCTCGAAACGCAGCCTCAGGGCTTTGAGCGAGTCGCCGCCGCAGGCGATCCAGCGGTCGTCCAGCCGCAGGTCCGGTACTCCGAGCACCTCGGCCGCCAGGTCCAGGACCTCCTGTTGGAGGGCGGTGGTGGCCCCGGTGTCCGGACGGTCGCCGTCCGGGCGGCGCCAGGGCCGGTCGTCCCGGCGCAGCAGTGCGTCCCGGTCGACCTTGCCGTTGGCGGTCAGCGGGAGCGCGTCCACGAGGTGGATGTGATGGGGCCTCATGTAGGCGGGCAGTCCGGCCGCCAGATGGCGGTCGAACTCCTCGAACGGGATCTCCTCCCCGAGGACGACGTAGGCCAGCAGCTCGTTCGGGCCGTGCTCGCCGACCCGGCGGGTGCAGACGTACGCCTGCCGCACCGCCGGGTGCGTGACGATCTGCCGCTCCAGCTCGCCGGGTTCGATCCGGAAGCCGCGGACCTTCACCTGCCGGTCGGCGCGCCCGACGTACGCGATCCGGCCGTCTGCGTCGGCGCGCACCAGGTCTCCGGTGCGGTAGTACGGCGTGCGGCCGCCGTCGTGCCAGGGCAGCCGGACGAAGCGGCGCTCCGTCTCCTCGGGCAGGTTGCGGTAGCCGGCCGCGAGGGCCGCGCCGGCCAGGTGGAGTTCGGCCACCTCGCCGGTCGATGCGGTCCGTCCGCCGTCCGGGACCACCAGCAGGGCTTCGGTCTGCGGCAGCGCCCGTCCGATCGGGACCAGGTCAGCGTCGAAGTCGCGCGGGATGGGGTGGCACAGCGCGAAGGTGGTGGCCTCGGTGGGGCCGTAGACGTTGTACAGCCGGGTGGGGGCCGCCGCGTTGTGCCGGTACCAGCGGCGGATCAGCCGGGCGTTGAGCTGCTCGCCGCCGACCAGCAGTTGTCCGACCCCGGCGAAGCAGGACGGCTCCGTGTCCACCACCGCGTTGAACAGGGCCACCGTGACGAAGGCCGTGTCGATGCGCTCCCGCAGCAGGGCGGCGGCCAGCCGGTGCGGTGTCTGGACGGCCTCGTCGCCGAGGACGACGCAGCAGCCGCCGGTCAGCAGCGGCACCCAGACCTCGAAGCTGAGGGCGTCGAACGCCGGATTGGACAGGCAGGCATAGCGCGCGCCCTCCGTGATGCCGATGTACCCGGGTGCCGCCAGCCGCAGGATGCCGGCGTCCCGTACCTCGACGCCCTTGGGGCGGCCGGTCGTGCCGGAGGTGTAGAAGAGGAAGGAGACCGGCGCCCCGGTGAAGACCTCCGTGGGGTCGCCGGGTCCGGCCGCGAGCAGCGCCGCCGCCGCCAGCGGACGCACCCGGCCCGGCAGGTCGTCGGGGGCCGTGCCGCCGTGGATCAGTGCCACGCTGGACGAGTCGGTCAGGATGTGGCGCCGGCGTTCCGCCGGGCTCTGCGCGTCCAGCGGGACGACCCGGGCGCCGAGCCGCAGGACGCCCAGCATGGCGCAGACGAGCTGCCAGGAGCGCGGCAGGCAGACGGCCACCGCCTGGCCGGGCCGGACACCGGCCCGGCGCAGCCCGTGGGCCACGGCCGCGGCGGCGGTGTCGAGGCCGGTGTAGTCCAGCCGGACGTCGCCGTCGACCAGCGCGGGGGCCTGCGGGGTGCGCAGCGCCTGCTCGTGCACGGCCCGGGCCAGGCCGGTGGCAGGGGGTGTGACGGGTACGGCGTTCTCGGCACGCATCAGGCCTCCCCGGCGGACGTGGCGGACGCGGCGGATCCGGCGGCCGGGTGTCCGGCTGCGGGCACGGCCGGGGCCGGGATCGAGGCCGGGGCCGGGGCCGGGACCGCGACCGCGACCGGGGACGGGGACGGGGACGGCGGTGGGGAGCCCGGGACGCGGTCCAGTTCGGCCGTGATCAGCGCGGCGATCCGGGGCACCGCCGCGCTCTCCAGCAGGTCCCAGTGGCCGCAGGCGACCGGCTCGACCAGCAGACCGCCGCCGGCCCGCGGCGTCCAGAACGCGCGCACGTCACCCGCCTGCTCCTGGGTCTGGGCCTGGGCCTGCCCCTCCGCCTGCGACTCGTCCTGCTCCGGGGATCCGTCCCCGGTTCCGTCCCCGGTTCCGTCCCCGGCCGCCTCGACCAGCACCAGCCGGGCCGCCGTGGGCTGCGCCCGGTAGTCGCGGGCGGTCATCCGGTTGTGGTTGTAGATGCGGAAGTACCGGTCGATCTGCTCGTCCTCGATCCCCGGGTACATGCCGTTGAACCTGATGAGCTTGTCGCGGAAGTCCGCCATGTCCACGGGCTCGATCGCGGCGAGTTCCTCCGCGTCCTCGGTCCCGTGGGTGTCGAGCATCACCACGCTGAGCCGGGTGTGCCCGGCCAGGGCCAGTCGGCGCCCCATCTCGTGGGCGACCAGGCCGCCGTAGGAGAGTCCGCACAGCACCAGTGACTCGTCCGGCCGGGGGTCGACCAGGGACAGGTAGTGCTCGGCCATGGCCTCGACCGTGGGAAGCGGCGTCTCACCGGGGTTGATCCCGGGCGACTGCACGCCGAGGACGCCGACCTGGTCGGGCAGCGCCGCGGCCAGCGGCAGGTAGCAGAAGGCGGTGCCGCCGGCCGGGTGGACGCAGACCACCCGCTGCCGTCCGTCCCCTGCGCGGAACTCGACCAGGTTGCCGTCGGGTGCGCCCGACGCCCCCGCTCGGAGCCGTTCGGCCAGGGCCTCGATGGTCGGGTTCTGCACGATGTCGCGGATCGGCAGGGTCTCGCCGAACTCCTCGCGGACGGCCAGGGCGACCTTGATGGCGGACAGGGAAGTGCCGCCCAGGTCGAAGAAGTTGTCGGATATCCCGATGCCGGGGTGGAGCAGGACCCGGCGCCAGATGGTGTGCAGCGCCATCTCGACGTGGTCCCGCGGGCTCGCCGTGTTGACCTGGGTGTGGGTGGCGGCGCGGGCCGCGGTCAGCAGCGCGGCACGGTCCAGCTTGCCGCTGCGGTTGAGCGGCAGGTGCGGCAGTTCCACGAACAGTGCGGGGATCATGTAGTCCGGCAGGCGCCGCGACAGGGCGGCGCGCCACTCGTGCGGCGGACGCGGCTGCGCGTCGCCCCGGCCCAGGCCCGCGACCAGGCGCAGTTCGCCCGCGGCGTCGCGGTCGGCCAGCACCGCCGCCTCGTGCACGCCGGGCAGGGCCAGCAGCGCGGCCTCGACCTCCCCGGGTTCGATCCGGAAGCCGCGCAGTTTGACCTGGTCGTCACTGCGGCCGAGGTACTGGGCGTTGCCGTCGGGAAGCCAGCGGGCCAGGTCGCCGGTGCGGTAGAGGCGTTCGCCGGGCACGAAGGGGTCGTCGACGAACCGTTCGGCGGTCAGGTCCGGGCGGTGCAGGTAGCCCCGGGCGAGGCTCGCCCCGCCGAGGTGGACCTCGCCGGCCACCCCGGTCGGCACCGGCCGGAGCCGCCGGTCGAGCAGGTAGAGACGGGTGTTGTCCAGGGGGCGGCCGATCGGGCACTGCCGGTCCAGCGGCTGCGGGTCGGTGTAGGCGGTGCTGTAGAGGGTGGCTTCGGTCGGACCGTAGCCGTAGCAGATCCGCAGGCCGGGCAGCGCCTGCCGGATGCGGTGCAGCGCCTTCTCCGGGAGGGACTCCACCCCGGTGAGCAGCTGACGCAGCGCCAGCCCGTCCAGGCACGCCTGCGGGTCCTCGTCGATCCACTTGACGTAGGACGGCGGCAGGAACGCCTGCACGATGCGGTGTTCGCGCATCCAGGCCAGCAGTTCGCCCGGGTCGCCGCGCAGGTCGTCGGGGACGAGGTGCAGGACGGCGCCGGTGGTGAGCGGCAGCAGCAACTCGTGTACGGAGGCGTCGAATCCGATGCTCGACCAGGCGGAGACCGCCTCGCCGGGGGTGGCCCCGAACCGGGCCAGCCAGGTGTCGAAGAGGTTGGTGACGCTGCCGCGGGTCACCGCGACGCCCTTGGGGCGGCCGGTGGAGCCCGAGGTGTAGATGACGTAGGCCAGGTGCTTCGGTCCGGCGGTGGTCCCCGGGGCGTCGTCGCGGTGCGCCTCGGCCTCGACCCCTCGCAGGGACTGCCGGCTCCCGGTCGGGTCGTCGGTGTCGCTGAGCACCAGGGCGGGTGCCGCGTCCTCGACCATCGCGGCCAGCCGCTCGACGGGCTGGCCGGGGTCGAGCGGCAGGTAGGCGGCGCCCGCGGTGAGGATGCCGAGGACGCCCACCACCAGTTCGGTGGAGCGTCCGCAGTGCAGTCCGACCACCTGGTCCGGGCCGACGCCGCGGGCGATCAGCGCGTGCGCCAGCCGGTTGACCCGGCGTCCGAGTGTCGCGTAGTCGAGCCGCTCCCCCTCGCGGACCAGGGCGGGAGCGGTGGGGCGGGTCCGGACCTGGGCCTGGAAGCGCTCGACCAGCCCGGCCGGGGCGGTGGGCTCGTCGGTCCCGTCGGTCTCGTCGATCTCGTCCCGACGGTCGCCCGCGACGGCGCGGCCGTTCCGGTGGGCCCGGTCGGCGCCGCTCCACTCCGACAGCACCCGTCGGCGCTCCGCCTCGTCCATGAGCTCCAGGTCGTCCACGCCCAGGTCGGGCCGGTCGACGAGTCCGGTCAGCACCCGGTGCAGGTAGCCCGCGTACCGCTCGGCCGTGGCGTGGTCGAACAGCGCGCCGGCGTAGTCGAGATGGCCGACCACCCGGCCGTCGTCCTCCTCGGACAGCGACAGGGCCAGGTCGAACTTGGCCCCGGCGTAGGGGATGGCGAGCGGCTCCGCCTCGATCCCGGGCAGGTCCAGCAGGTTCCTCCGGGAGGGCTGCCAGGCGACCATGGTCTGGAACAGCGGCGGGTGGGCGGTGCTGCGCGGCGGGTTGACCAGTTCCACCACCTGCTCGAACGGCAGGTCCTGGTGTTTCAGGGCGTCGCGCAGCGTGCCGCGCACCTGCTTCAGCACGGCCGATCCGGTCGGCGAGTCCGACAGGTCGACGCGCACGGCCAGGGAGTTGACGAAGAACCCGATGAGGTCGGAGTAGGCGCCGCGGTGGCGGTTCGCGGTCGGGACGCCGATGACGACGTCGCGCTGGCCGGTCAGCCGCGACAGCACCACGGACCAGCCGGCCAGGACGGCCGAGAACAGCGTGCCGCCCTGCTGCCGTGCGAGCGCCTTGAGGGCGGCGCCGAGTTCGCCGTCGAGGGCGACGGGCACCCGGCCGCCGCGGTGGTCCTGCACCGGCGGGCGGGGGTGGTCGGTGGGCAGTTCGAGCAGGGTCGGCGCGCCTGCCAGGGCTTCCCGCCAGTACGCGGCCTGCGCCGCCGGTTCGTCCCCGGACTCCCATTCCCGCTGCCGGCGGGCGTAGTCGGCGTACTGCAGGGGCAGCGGCGGCAGCGGGGACGCCGCGCCGTCGCGGAAGGCCGTGTACAGCGTGCCGAGTTCGCGCAGCATCACGTTCATGGACCAGCCGTCGAAGACGGCGTGGTGCAGTGTCAGCAGCAGCACGTGGTGGTGCTCGGCCAGGGCGATCAGCCGGCCGCGGGCCAGTGGGCCCCGGGCGAGGTCGAAGGGCGTTGCGGCTTCGGCGTGTTGGAGGGCCGTGACGCGCGTTGCAGCGTCCGGGAGCCGGGTCAGGTCGTCCATCGCGAGGGTGTAGCCGGAGTCGGGCGGGCCGATCAGCTGGTGGACGCCGCCTTCGGTGGCGACCAGCCGGGTGCGCAGGACCTCGTGCCGGGCGACCAGTCCGTCGAGCGCGCGGCCGAGCGCCGCGCGGTCCAGCGGGCCGCGCAGGGTGAAGGCCAGGGTCTCGTTGTACGCCTCGTTGGCGCCGTCGGACTGTGACAGCACCCAGAGCCGTTGCTGTCCTGCCGTCGGCTCCGCGAGCCGGCCGTCGTCGGCCGTCGGGGTGCGCGGCGTGCGCACGGGACGCGCGGGGTGCGCCGGGTGTGCGGCGGCCTGGTCGGTGCTGGTGCGGTGGGGGTGGCGCGTATCCGACAAAGCCAGACCTCATTTCCTGGGGGAGGGTGGTCAGCGCGGGGTCGACGGCGCGGTGCCGGTGCGTGGTGGCACCCGGCCGGATCGCTTTCGACCGGGCACGGAGCACCGAGGTGAAGGCCGGTCAGCGACCCTGGGAGACGGGCGGAACGGGGCAGCGCATGGGGGTGCCGTCGAGGTCAGCGGCGACGGATCGCGGCGGATCCGCTTCCATGGATGCATAGTTAAGATCACTTACTCGGCCGGAGGCAAGAGCCGGAGGCCTCTTCTCCAGATCACTCCCGATCACTCCCGATCGCTCCCGGCCCGATCACTGTCGATCGCTGCCGGTCGCTGTCGATTGCTGTCGACGGACGCGCAGGAGCGCCGGAGCGGCCCGCCACCGGAGCGCCCGGCGTCGGAGTGCCGCGTTCCCGGGTCGGCCGGCCCTTGCCGGAACGTTCCGGCAAGAGCTACATTCCTCTTCACGCCGACGGTCCTGACTGAAATTTCAGCCAGCTTGACGCAGGTGAACAGCCCCCACACACACCGAAGGAGCCCCCCATGCCCGCGCCCACCACCACCGGCCGGCCGGCCGCCGCGAGGCCCGTCGCCCGCACCGGCCGGACGACCCGGCCGCAGTCCGAGGCGGTCCGGCCGTGACCGAGTACGCCCTCCTCACGTCCTTCGGCTCCCCCCTCGGCTCCCCCGGCCGCACCAAGCCCGCCGAACGCGAGCCGCTGCGCGTCGGACTCGTGCAGATGCGCTGGTACAGCGACCCGAACGAGCACGACGACCGGCTGCGCGAGGGCGTGGCCCTCGCCGCGGCGCAGGGTGCGACGGTGGTGTGCCTGCCCGAGCTGACCCGCAGCCCCTACTTCTGCAACACCGACGACCCGATGGCGGACGGCGCCGCCCGCTACCTGGAGGACGTCCAGACCGGGCCCACCGTCCGCCTCGCCGCCGAACTGGCCACGGGTCTCGGCATCAGCGTCCACGCGTCCCTCTACGAGTGCGCCGAGGACGGCGGGCTCGGCTACAACACGGCCGTCTGCGTCGACCGGGACGGCGAACTCGTCGGCCGCACGCGCAAGAACCACATCCCGGCCTTCCCCGGGTACCGCGAGGACCTGTGCTTCCGCCCCGGGGACAGCGGCTTCCCCGTCGTGGCCCACCAGGGCGCCCGCTTCGGCTTCCCGACCTGCTGGGACGAGTGGTTCCCCGAACTCGCCCGCGCCTACGCACTGAACGGCGCCGAGGTCCTCGTCCACCCCACCGCCATCGGCTCCGAGGTGGACCTGCCCGGCTTCGACACCCGGCCCATGTGGGAGCACGCCATCAGCGCCAACGGCCTCGCCAACGCGCTGTTCATGATCGTGCCCAACCGGATCGGCACCGAAGGCCGGTCGACGTTCTACGGCTCGTCCTTCATCTCCGACCCCTACGGCCGGATCGTGCTCCGCGCGCCCCGCGACCGGCCCACCGTCCTGGTCGCCGACCTCGACCTCGACCAGTGCCGGGACTGGCGGGAGTTCGGCCTCCTGCAGACCCGCCGCCCCGAGCTGTACGGCCCCGTCGCCTCAGCCGACCGGGCCGCCGGCTGAGCGGCACTCCGGGCCGGGCGGCAGGTCGCCCGGCCCGGAGCGAGCACCAGACACCCTCTTGCTAATCTCTCGCAGTTGCAAGAGTTAGGCAATAAGGGAGCCGTGCGATGGCGGAACCACCGGTGGTGCTCGGAATCGAGTCGTCCTGCGACGAGACCGGCGCCGGTCTGGTGCGCGACGGCGTGCTGCTGGGGCACGCCGTCGCGTCGTCCATGGACGAGCACGCCCGCTACGGCGGAGTCGTCCCCGAGATCGCCGCCCGCGCCCACGTCCACGCCGTGGCCCCCGTCGTCCAGGAGGCCCTGGACCGGGCCGGGCTCACCCTGGCCGACGTCGGCGCCGTCGCCGTGACCACCGGCCCCGGCCTGTCCGGGGCGCTGCAGGTCGGCCTCGCCGCCGCCAAGGGCTACGCCTTCTCCCTCGGCGTCCCGCTGCACGGCGTCCACCACCTCGCCGGGCACGTCGCCGCCGCCACCCTCGACGGCGGGCCGCTGCCCAACCCGTGCATCGTGCTGATCGTCTCCGGCGGGCACACCTCCCTGCTGCTGGTGCGCGACCTCGCCCGCGACCCGATCGTCCACCTCGGCGACACCCTGGACGACGCGGCCGGCGAGTGCTTCGACAAGGTCGCCCGGATCCTCCGGCTGCCCTACCCCGGCGGCCCCGCGATCGACCGCGCCGCCCGCCACGGCGACCCGGCCGCCGTCCGCCTCCCCCGCCCGCTCAGCGGACCGGACGACCCGCCGTACGCGTTCTCCTTCTCCGGGCTCAAGACCGCCGCCGCCCGCTGGGTCGAGGCCCAACGCGCCGCCGGCACCGAACCGCACGTCCCGGACGCCGCCGCCGCCCTCCAGGAGGCCATCGCGGACACCCTCACCCGCAAGGCCGTGCGGGCCTGCACCGACCACGGCATCGACACCCTCGTCGTGGTCGGCGGCGTCGCCGCCAACTCCCGTATCCGCGCCCTCACCGAGCAGCGCTGCGCGGCCGCCGGCATCACCGTGCGCGTCCCCGCTCTGCGGCTGTGCACCGACAACGGCGCCATGATCGCCGCCATCGGCGACCTGCTGGTGCGCTCCGGCGCCCGGCCCGCCCCGCTGGACCTCTCCATCGATCCCTCCGCGCCACTGGCGTACGCCGCCCTCACCCCGCTCGCCGCGACCCGCGCCGCGTGACGGCTGCCCCAGTCCTGACCGATCGCCACCGAGCCGTGCCGACACCGGCGTTGAAGAAGCGGCCGTCGATCGGTCCCGACGACGGCGGACGGGAACCGGGCCGGCCCCCGCACCGGTGTCAGGCCCGGCCCGCCGTGGACTCCCGGACCTTCAGCGTCCAGTCGTGCCGCCGTACGGCTCCGGGCCCGGCCGCCCCCGCGAGCAGCTCACTGAGCAGGGCCGCGCACGCACGCCCGTACTCGGCCGGGCGCAGGTCGACCGCGGTCACCCGGGGGTTGGAGCCGCGGGCCGCCGCGCCGTCGACGCAGGCGGCCACCAGCAGGCCGGAGCCCACCTGCAGACCGGCCCGCGCCGCGGCCGCCAGCACGCCCGGAACGGCGCCGTCAGGGGCACAGACCACCGCGTCGGTGGCCGGGAAGTCGCCGATCAGGTCCGCGGTGGCGGCCTCGGCCTCGGCCGGCGTGGCGGCGAACGGGACCGTCCGCACGACCACTTCGACGCCCTCGCGCGCGCTCCAGGCGTCGGCGGCCGCCCGCAGCGCGGCGGCCCAGTCCGAGCCGGGACCGGGCGCGAGCAGCGCCGGGCGGCGCGCGCCGCGCTCGGCGAGGTGGTCCAGCAACGCGAGCAGCGAGGCCGCGTTGTCGCACACCACCGCTCCGCTCGGGGCGGCGCCCCCGCCCAGGTAGCGTTCGCCGGTGACCACCGGGACGCCCGCGGCCAGCAGGTCCGGGACCTGCGGGTCCTCGACCTCGGGGTCGATGACCAGCAGGCCGTCGACCCGGGCGGCGAGTCCGCCGCCCGTCGCCGTCCCCGGCGCGAGCAGGACGAGGTCCAGCCCGTCCTCCCTGGCCCGCTCGACCGCGCCGAACGCCAGGTTCATGTAGTAGTCCTGACGCGTGGCGGTCCGCGGCAGGTGCAGGCCGATCGCCCCCGTACTGGACCGGCGCAGACTCCGGGCCGCCGTGTTGGGCCGGTAGCCGAGGTCCCGCGCCACCGCCCGGATGCGCTCCCGGGTGGCGTCGGCGACGCGGCCGGAGCCCTGGAGCGCGTCGGAGGCGGTGCTCTTGGACACCCCGGCGGCCCGGGCCACGTCGAGCAGGGTCACGGGGCGGCTGGTCACAGCGCGGAAGTCTAGTGCGCCGACCACATGCGTTCACCGGGTCGGTGATCCCTCACGTCAGGAGCCGAGCCTCCGGATCACCGGGAGGTACCCGGCCGACCGGCCCCGTCATCGCGTGCGGCCCTACCGCCGGTTCAAGCAACGACAACGTCCGCTGCTGTGCGTCGAGGCCGACCCGGATGCCGACCGGCATCGGCAGATTCGGGCCGGCATGCCCGAACTCGACGTTGCCCAGGACCGGGATGTCACGGTCGCCGAGGACGTCGAGGACGATCTCGGGCAGGGTCGGGGACGCGCCGGGTTCCAGCCCGCTGATCTCGCGCGGAACGCCCACGACCATGCCGGAGATCCGATCGAGGATGCCGCAGTGCCGCAGCACCTGCAGATAGCTCCACACGTGCGATGCGTGGCCGCCCATCTCCTCCCAGAACAGCACCGCGCCGTCGAACCGTTCGAGCGGCAGCGCGAAGGGCGTCGCCTGTGCCAGCACGATGCGGTTGATCACCCCGCCGATCAGCCGGCCTTCGGCACGACCGGGACGCCAGCACTCCCACGACGGGCTCGCAGGCAGCGCACCGATCGCCTCGGTGCCGGTCAGCAACCTGGCGTAGAGCTCTTCGAGTTCCGCCCGGCGCGCCACGGGCGCGGACTGCCAGTTTCCGCCGAAGCCGGGGACGGCCATGTCGGCGTGGAAGCCGACCAGGCCCGTGCGCGCATGGAGCACGAGGTGCAGCAGTGAGATGTCGCTGTAGCCGAGGATCGGCTTGGGGTCGGCCCTGATCGCCTCGATGTCGATCAGGTCGAGGTAGCCGAGCGCCGTCTGGCCGCCGTCGCTCGCGATGATCGCGCGCACCTCGGGGTCACGCAGAAGGCCGTTGAACTCCCCGGCGATCTCCGCCGGGGTGGCGGCGCTCCACCAGTGGCGGCGTCCTGCTTCGAGCAGCGGGGCCCGACGCACGCGGAGGCCCATCCGTTCCAGCACCACCACCGTCCGTTCGACATTGGGCTCGTGAGCGGCCGGCAGCGCACCGGACAGCGAGGCGATGACGACGAGGTCTCCGGACCTCAGGGCGCGTGGTCGAAGCAGGTGGGGCAGTGCAGGACCAGTCATGGCGTCAGTGTGCCGGTGCCACTCGGCCGGATCACACGAATTTCGGCGGCCGTCCGCCCCTGCCCAAGCCCTTCTCGCCGTGGATGCGGGCTCGTTCGCGGCGCCGGGCCGCGAGGACGTCCGGATGGCGGGCGGGCGTCGGTGCTGCGCCGGCGCAGGTGGGCGGGCGGGGCGCGAGTCCGGACGGTGTGGTCGGCGGTGGTGGGAACCGAGCCGGCGACGAGGTCGCCCCGGCGGGGTTCGGGCTGCTGCGCCGCCGGTGACGGCGGACGCCGGGCGGGGCGTGCCGCGGCGTGCCCCGCCGGCTCGGGCCGGTGCGTGTGGGCGGGCGCCCCGTCGGAGCGGCCCGCCCACACGCCGGCGGTCAGGACGTCAGGCGCTCACCGCCAGGGGTGGCTGCAGCCGGACGTCGGCGCTGCCCCGTGCGGCGTGCTGGTCGGCCCAGGTGAGGAGGGCGGTGCGGCAGGCGTGGTCGAGGTGTCGCAGGTCGCTCCAGTCGAGGTCGACCGCGCGGTCGGTCGGCAGGGATTCCAGGGTGTCCAGCAGCCTGGGCAGCCGCAGGAAGGTCGCGTTGCCGCTCAGCCGGACGTGCAGCGGGCCGCCGTCCCCGGTGTCGGTGAGGTCGATGTGCAGCTGGGAGGTCTGCCAGGCGCTCTTGGCGACGGCGAGGGCCACCCCCAGCAGGACGCCCTCGAAGAGGTTGGTGACGACGATCGCCCCCGCGGTGGCGGTGAGCACGACGACCTCGCTGCGGTGCGCCCGCCACAGGGCGGCGCCCTGCCGCAGCGGGATCAGTTTGCCGCCGGCGTGGATCAGCACGCCGCCGAGGACGGCCAGCGGTACCAGCCCCAGGGCCGCCGGTACGAGTGCGGCGAACAGCAGCAGCCACACGCCGTGCAGGACGCGGGAGGCCTTGGTCCGGGCCCCGGCCTGGACGTTGGCAGCGCTGCGGACGATCACGGCGGTCATCGGCAGGGCGCCGAGCAGCCCGCACAGGGTGTTGCCGATGCCCTGGGAGGTGAGCTCCTTGTCGTAGTCGGTGCGGCGGCCGTCGTGCATCTGGTCGACCGCGGCGGCGCTGAACAGGCTTTCGGCGGAGGCGATGACGGCGAACGCGAGGACGGTGCCCAGGCCCGCCGCGCTCGCGACGGCGCCGAGGCCGTCGGCGGTCGGGACGGCGACGGCGCCGAGCAGGCCGTCCACCCGGACCCGGGGGACGTCCAGGTCGAGGAGCGCGGTCGCGCCCGCGGCGAGGGCGACCGCCGCCAGCGGGGCGGGCACCGCCCGGACGGGGGCGGGCAGTTTCTTCCAGCACATCAGCAGGGCCACGGTGGCGGCGGTCATGGCGACGGCGGTCATCGCGGCCCGGCCGGTCAGCCAGTCGCCGAGCAGGGCCGGGATCCCGGCGACCTTCGCGGTGCCGGAGCCCGGCGCCGACCGCCCCGAGACGGCGTAGAGCTGCCCGAGGATCAGGATCAGCCCGATCCCGGCGAGCATGCCGTGGACGACCGACAGGGAGATCGCGCGGAACCAGCGGCCCATGCGCAGCAGGCCCATCGCGACCTGGAGGAGTCCGGCTGCGAGGACGACGGCTCCCAGCGAGGGGAGCCCGAACTTCTGGACGGCGTCGTGGACGAGGACGGTCAGGCCGGCGGCCGGCCCGCTGACCTGCAGGCTGCTGCCGGGGAGCAAGCCGACGACGAGTCCGCCGACGATGCCGGTGATCAGGCCGCGTTCGGCGGGCACGCCGGAGGCGACGGCGACGCCGACGCACAGCGGGACGGCCACCAGGAAGACGACCAGGGAGGCGGGCAGGTCCTGGCGCCAGTGCGCCAACGGGGCGCGCAGCAGGGAGCGGCCGGACCGGCCGGCGGCGTCGGGGCGGTCGGAGCCGTGGGAGCGGTGGGGAGTGTTCACAGCGGCAGGAACCCCCGGTCGGAGCCGGCGAGGACGGTGCCGGTGTGCACCTCGTAGTACCAGCCGTGCAGTCGCAGGGTGCCCTCCGCCAGTCGGCGGGTCACGCCCGGGTAGGTGCGCAGCCGGTCGAGCTGGGCGTGGACGTTGCGCTGCACGGGGCGCGCGACGTCCTCGTCCTGGTCGTGGGCCGGGACGGGCGCGAGGTGTCGGGTGGGCGGGGCGGCGTGTTCGAGCCAGGTCCGGACGGCGGGGACGGGGTCCAGGTCCTCGGCCCGGACCAGGGCCCCGATGGCCCCGCAGTGGGAGTGTCCGCAGACGATGATGTCCGGGACCTGCAGGATGTCGACGGCGTACTCGATGGTGGCGGCCTCGCCGCTGGGGGCGGCCGTGTCGTAGGCGGGCACGATGTTCCCGGCGGTGCGCAGCTCGAAGAGCTGGCCGGGGCGGGAGCCGGTGATCAGGGCCGGGACCACGCGGGAGTCGGAGCAGGTGATGAAGAGGGCTTCGGGTGCCTGCCCGGCGGAGAGCCCGCCGAGGTCGTGGCCGCTGGTGGCGAGCCGGTGCGGGAAGACGCGGGCGTGCGTCACTAGGGACTGCATGAGGGGTCTCCTTCTGCCCGCCCGGGTGGTGCCGGGCGGGGAGCTGCTGTCGTGGGGCAGCGGAGCGGGCTGACGCGGGACGGCCGTGGGGCCGCGGGTCCGATGGCCGGACGAGGCCCGGAGGTTCCGGGCGGTCGCCGCCTGAGGGCACGGCGAAGCCGCACGCGCCCGTCATGGGCGCACGCCGGAACCGTGCGCGGTGCGGTCAGCTCGCGGGAGCCGTCAGCAGCGGAACACCTGGAGGCGCGACAGTGCGGCCGGTCTCGACCCGTTGGCGTCGGGCACGGGCCCCCTGGGCACCGGGCCGGACGCGGGCGCCGCGCCGGTGCCGGTGTCGGTCGCCGCGCCGACGGCCGTACGAGCGGCCGTGCCGCCGCTCGTACGGTGGTGGGCGGTGGCGCGCTGGGTCGGTGCTTCGGTGAGGTGGTGGACCTTCCAGGCGGGGTGTCCGTCGGCGGCCGTGGACTGCGGCAGCGGCTCGGCGGCGAACGCCTGCGAGCCGGACCCGAGTGCGGCGAGCACGGCCGAGACGACCGCGGCCAGCAGGAGGGCGAGGCGCTTGCCGCGCGAGATCCGCCGTACCGTCACTGCCGCCTCCCCTCGGTCCGTCGCCGATCACCGTGGTGTCCAGCGTACCGACCGTGTGTAACCGGCACGTTGGCTCCGGGCGTCGCCGAGATGAGATTTCCGCTACACGCGTGAGGGTTCTGTGCGCGTCAATCGGGCTTTGGGCACAGCGATGTGAGGACTTGTCACCTTCCCGCGACGCGACCGCACATTCGGGGAGTGCGGGGCGGCCCCGCTCCTCCGCGCGGCCGCCCCGGGGCTGCGAGTCGCGGGATCCGCCGGGCTGTCGGGCGTGATACGACTGAGCCGCGCGGGACACCGCGTGTCCGTGCGACCACGCCGAGTGCTGTCGCCTTCAGTGTCCGTACGGCGCCCCGCTCGTCCTGTGCCGGCGTTCCGGACGGCGGGACGTCGAACGCGGGCCGTACCGTCGAGGGTGGAGAAGTGAGGGATCAACGAGCCCCGGCGGCCGTCCTGGTGGGGGTCGGTTCGTGTCTGCCGCCGCGTCGGGTGGCCAACGGCGAGCTGGCCGAGCGCCTGGGCCGAGCACCGGAGTGGATGTTCCGGCGCTCCGGCATCCGGTTCCGGCACGTCGTCGAGTCGGGAACCACCAGTGGGGACTTGGCGGTCGCGGCCGGTCGCGAGGCGCTGGCCGGGTCGGCGGTCGGCGACGTCGCAGCCGTGGTCGTCGCGACGACGTCACCGGACAGGCCGTGTCCCGGTACCGCTCCGAGCGTCGCCGCGCGGCTGGGAATGGCCGGTGCGGCCGCGTTGGACGTCCAGGCCGTGTGCGCGGGCTTCCTCTACGCCCTGGGTGTCGCACAGGGCCTGATCGCTGCGGGCACGGCCGACACCGTTCTGGCGATCGGTACCGACGTGCTGTCGTTGAGCGTCGCCCCCGACGACCCCACGAGCATGCTCTTCGGCGACGGCGCCGGCGCCGTCGTGCTCCGTTCCGGCCACTGCGACGAACCCGGCGCCCTGGGGCCGTGCGTGCTGGGCAGCGACGGCGGCGGCCTCGACCTGATCACGGTGCGCGGCGGCGGATCCGAGGAGCGATCGGCGGCACGCGGCACCCCGGCCGATCCGTACCTGCGGCTGGAGGGCCAGGAGGTGTTCCGGCGGGCCGTGCAGCACATGGCCTCCGCCTCCCGCGCGGCGCTTGACGCCGCGGGGTGGAAGCCGCAGGAGGTGGACCGGATCGTTCCGCATCAGGCGAACGCACGGATCACCGCGATGCTCGCCGAACGGTTGGGGCTGACGGCGGACCGTGCGCTGTCCAACATCGAGCAGGTCGGCAACACGTCGGCCGCGTCGATCCCGGTCCTGCTCGATCACGCTCACCGCGCGGGGGACCTCGCGCCCGGACACCGCGTCCTGCTCACCGCCTTCGGAGGCGGACTGACCTGGGGCGCCACCACCCTGGTGTGGCCCCGCCTCACCCACCCGCACTGACCCGTTCTGGAGGGACGACGTGTACGACATCCTGATCAACGTCCTGGTCGACAGGTTCCAGGTGGAGCCCGAGCTGGTCTCCCCCGGAGCCACGCCGACGGCGCTCGGCCTGGACTCGCTGTTCGTGGTGGAGCTCTCCCTGGTGCTGGAGCAGGAGCCCGGACTCGTGATCGACCACGACGAGCTGGCGGACGCCGCCACCCTGGCCGACATCGCGCGGTTGATGCAGGACAGGGCCGACGCGTCGTCCGGGGCCGCTCGGTCGTGAGGAGGTGTCAGCGGCGGCCGGCGTCCCGGGGGCGCCGGAACGTCAGGACGTGCACGGTGAAGCGCGACCCGTCGAACTCCGCCAGGCCCGCGGCCCGCCGTTCCCTCAGGAGCCTCAGCATGGTGTCCTTGTGCTCGGCGTACGTCAGGAGCGGGATGTCCATCTCGAAGATTTCGAGCGTGCCGCTCTCGTAGCCCCGCGCGGTGAGCTCCCTGACGGTCCGGGGGACGTCGGCCAGCGAGGAGTGCGCCATCAGGAGGGTGCCGCCCGGCACGAGCAGCGCGTCGATGCGCTCGACGACGTCCTCGTACACCGCACGGCCGCCGCTGCGGGCGACGAGCGCGGTCTCCAGCCCGTCACCCCGCGCATAGCTCGGGTCGTAGGGGAGGTGCGGCGGGTTGGTGATCACGAGATCGAACCGCTCGTCGGGGCCGTACTCCGCCAGCGGCGAGGTGACGCAGGTCAGCCGGGTGGCGTCCAGGCCGTTGGCCGCCACGTTGGCGGCGGTCTGGGCGGCGGAGGCGGGGTTGATGTCCAGCGCGGTCACCCGGCCGGCCCCGGCGGCGAGGAGGGCCACGCTGTAGAGGCCGGAACCCGCCCCGATGTCCAGGGCGCTGACACCCTCCAGGTCGGGGCCTCCACCGCCGTCGAGTGCGGCGATCAGGCTCAGCCCGCAGTCGGTCGGGAACAGGATCTCGGTGGGGTCCTCCACCGCGATCCGCAGCCGCGTGCCACGGAACTCGAAGATCCCGCACGAGGGCCGGGCCTCCCACAGCGAGCCGTTCTGGCCGACGGGCAGGGCACGGCGTCGGGGCAGCGCTTGGATCGGGGCGACGGTCATCGGAGCTGTGGACCTCTCGACGGTGGGTGGTGGTGCGGGACGGGTCCGACCGGTCATTCGACGAGTGCGGACAGCACGGTGCGAACGGATTCGTCGGCGATGCGCCGGGCGCGCGGCTCCGGAACGACGTGCTCGACGTAGCCGAAGTTCCAGGCGAGCCGGCCGTGGCTGGTGGTGGCCGTCGCCACGATGGTGCCCATGACCGAGATGCCCGTGACGAACTGGGCGTCGCGGACCCGCCACGGGCCCACCCGGTCGGGGAAGTCGTAGCGGCCGACGTTGGACAGGCAGAGGTTGATCGGCCCCTCCTCGTCCATGAACCGCATGAACGGACCGCTGTCGGCCGGCGACTTCGGCCCTGCCCAGCGCGGCAGGCTGAGCATGGCCAGGTGGTCCTGGCGCCGGCGGCGGCGCGCGAGGTCCTGGCTGATCTCCCTGGCCATGGTCCACAGTGGCAGGCCGGGCTCGTAGCGGACCCGGGAGGGGACGGTGGCCACATAGGTGCCGACCTCGTCCGGGGCGACGGCCGGCCGGAGATCACCACGGAAGTCGACCGGCGAGCCGATCGAGAAGTGTGCGCTCCCCCGGGTTCCCGCGTCCCGGGCGAGCGCCGTCACCATCGCGGCGGCCAGCACTCCGTGGACCGTGGTGCCGTGTCGTCTGGCCGCCCGCACCAACTGGTCCAGCCGGTCGGCGTCGAGGAATCTGTGCACCATCCGGGTCCGCCGCTGCTCGAACGGGACCGGGTGGCTGGGGACGACCCGCTGTGCGGGCTGCCGCCGGGCGGCCTGCCGGTCCCGGAGCAGCATGGCCCTGAGCCCCGCGACCCCTGCCGCGCCCCGGTGGCGGCGAGGGAGCAGGTCCTCCGTCGCGGGTCGCGCCCGGAGCTGGGTGACCGGGAGCGGCGTGCCGGATCCGGCCTGCGCGGCGAGTTCGATCCACTCCCGGAGCAGCGAGAGGCACGTCTTGCCGTCGGCGATGGTGTGCGACGCCGTCAGCACCAGGTCCTGGAAGCCGCCTTCGTCCTCGCCGTCGTTCCCTCCCGAGGTGATCACCACCGCGCGCAGCAGCGGCCCGGTGCGCCAGTCGATGCCGTCCGCCAGTTCGCGGTCGTTGACCTCGCGCTCCCAGCACGTGTCGGCCGCGGCGTCGTCCGGCGGCACGCAGACCTGCCGCAGCGGGATCGGCCGCCCGTCCAGCGGGGCGAAGGCGGGGTGCGTTCCGGCGCCGCCGTCGGTGATCGCGACCCGCAGCAGGGGGTGCCGGACCTGGAGCGCGTCCAGGGCACGGCGGTGCAGCGACGCGGGTACGTGCCCCAGGACGCGGGCCCGGGCGATGACGTTGAGGGGTGAGGTCCGGTCGACGATCCAGTACAGCCGTTCCAGGGGGCTGAGCGCGCGCTGGACGCTGCCTGGTCCGGCGGCCGGCCCGGCCGGGAAGGTGAGGGCCTGCGTGGTCTGCCGGAGGAGCACCGGGCGGGGCACCAGCCGGAAGTAGCCGTCCCGGAGCAGCCTCCGCCGGGGGCGCGCGCCGTGCGTCAGGTCGCTCATCGCGCGGGATGCGGCCACCATCGCCCTGGTGCGGTCTCGGCGTCGCTCCTCGTAGGTGCGCAGGGCCGGCCCGAGGTCGTCGCCCTTCGCCGATCCGGCGAGCGTACGGGCCAGGACGACGGCGTCCTCGATGGCCGTGCCCGCGCCCTGGGCGAGCGTGGTCAGCATGGGGTGGGCGGCGTCACCGAGAAGGGTGACGGGCCCCTCCCCCCACCGTTCCAGGAAGTCCCGGTCACGGGAGGGCACGGTGAGGATGTCCTCCGGCGGCGTGGCCTCGATCACCGCCCGCACTTCCTCGGCCCAGCCCGCGTACGCCCGCCCGAGGGTGTGCTTGACACGGTCCGGGTCGGATGCCAGTGCGGACAGGCCCGTGGTCGCCCACCAGTAGCAGCGGCCGTGGCCGATGTCGATGAGGCCGAACCGCTGTCCGCGGCCCCAGTAGTGGCGGACCCCGCCGGTGCCGAGGCGGGGGTGCCGGAAGGGGACGATGGCGAGCCCGAAACCGTAGCCGCTGTTGCGTGACACCTCGGGGCCGACGAGGTGGCGCCGTACGGCCGAGTTGAAGCCGTCGGCGCCGATCAGGACGTCCCCGGTGGCCGAACGGCCGTCCGCGAAGCGGACGGTGACGCCCGCGCCGGCCGGCTCGAAGCCGACCGCGGTCGCTCCCAGCCGGATCGGGGTGTCGGCGGCCTCCGCCAGCAGGGCTTCCTGGAGGTCGGCGCGGCTCAGGCAGAAGCTCGGCGCGCCCACCCGGGCGCAGGCGTCCTTGAACGGCAGGTCCCTGATCAGCCGGCCGCGCCGGTCCATGATCCGGAACGACTCCACGGCCTGGCCGCGCTTGTCCAGACCGAGGTCGATGCCGAAGGAGCTCAGGGCGGCGACGGCGTTGCTCATGACCGCCAGCCCGGATCCGGCCTCGCGCAGCCCGGTGGCGCGTTCGTACACCTCGACGTCGATGCCGACCCGCCTCAGCGCGACCGCACAGGTCAGGCCGCCGATTCCGGATCCGATCACAAGAGCCTTGGCCGGGTGCGAAGATGATGACACGTCAGTACTCCCGGGCGGCTGGGGCGGCGTCGGTCCTGATGAGATCCGCGACAGTCGCGGCCACATGCGTCACGTACGGCTCCTCCATGATCGTCAAATGGTCGCCGGGGACGCGGACGATGTGGATCCGGCCGCCGGTCATGCCGCTCCAGCCGTTGCAGGGGTCCTGGTGTCGGGTTCCGGCCGCCCGGTGCATGGCGGACAGGACGGCGGGCAGCGGCTCCTCGGCCCGGATCAGTGTGAGGTCCTGGTCCTCGCACGGGGGCCGGTAGGCCAACGTCGCCTGCCAGTTCCCCCGGTAGACGTCGAACAGGCGGCGGATGACGGCCCCGGAGCTGCCGGTCGGCAGGATGCCCCGTTCGCTCGCGAGGCGGGCCACGAACGCGAACTTCTCCTTCCGTGACCCGAGTTCCTCCGGGATGAGGCGTGCGGGTGACGCGGCGCCGCCCCTCGGCCAGAGCAGCTCGTGGAGGAACCACTCCAGCAGGGCGTCGTCGTCGTACCGGGCCCGCGGTCCCTCGTCCAGGGCCGTGGTGTCGAGGACCAGCAGGGTCACCTGCTCACCCGCCGCCCGCAGCCGACGGGTGATCTCGAAGGCGACGAAGCCGCCGAAGGACCACCCGCCAACGGCGTACGGGCCGTGCGGCTGCACCCTGCGCAGCGCGGCGAGGTAGCTGTCCGCGAGGTCCTCGACGCTGCGCAGCGCCGTGGTGCCGGGCTCCGCACCGGCGGCCTGGAGCGCGTACAGCGGCTGGTCGTCCGGGAGGTGCCGGGCGAAGCCGACGTAGCACAGCACGTTGCCACCCATCGGGTGCACCATGAACAGCGGCCGGCGGGTGCCGTGCGGGCGGATCGGCACCAGGGGGTCGAAGGCGGCTGCCGCCCCGCCTTCGCGCAGCCGCGCCGCGAGCCCGGCGGGGGTGGGTGTCGCGATGAACTCCGCCAGGGGGATGTGGACCCGGTAGCGCTGTTCGATCCTGACCACCAGCCGCATCGCGGCCAGGGAGGTGCCGCCGAGGTGGAAGAGACTGTCGTGCACCCCCACCGCGTCCGCGGACAGGACGTCCGCCATCATCTCGGTCAGCACCTGCTCGTACGCGTCGCGCGGACCGACGGTGGGGGTCCGGCCGGGGGTGGCCAGCCGGGCGCGGCGCAGTGCGGCGTCGTCGCGTTTGCCGCTCGGGGTCAGCGGCCACGCGGGAAGCCACTGCAGGTGTGCGGGGACCATGTAGTCGGGCAGGGTCGCGCACAGCCGCTCACGGACGCCGGCCAGGTCCCCGTCCGTGCCCTCGCCGAGGAGGAAGGCGGCGAGGAAGGTCTCGCCGTCCTCGCGCCGACGGGCCACCACCGCGGCGTCCCGCAGGCCGGGGTACTGCTCCGCCAGGGCGGTGACGGCCAGTTCCACCTCGGCCGGCTCCACGCGGAAGCCGCGCACCTTGACCTGGGCGTCGTCGCGCCCCAGGAAGACGACGTTTCCGTCGGGGAGCACCATGCCCAGGTCGCCCGTGTAGTACAGCCGGTGGCCCCCGTCCGCGAAGGGATGCGGGAGGAACCGTTCCCCGGTCAGGTCCGGGCGGCCCTCGTAGCCGTCGGCCAGGCAGCCGCCGCCGAGGTGGATGCCGCCGCGCACCCCGACCGGGACCGGGCGCAGCCGCTCGTCCAGGACGTGCACCTCGGCCCCGTCGATGGCGCGGCCGATCGGGGGCAGTGCGGGGAAGTCCTCGGGGTCGCCGGCCATGGTGAACGCGGTGACCACATGTGTCTCGGTCGGACCGTACTGGTTCTCCAGGACGGCTCCGGGGAGCCGGGCGCACAGCTCGCGGATCTCCTGGGTGACGCGCAGTTGCTCGCCGCAGATGATCAGGCGCCGCAGGGCCCGCGGGACGATGCCCAGGGTCCCGGCGGCTTCGGCCAGTTGCTGGAGGGCCACGGGTGGGAGGAAGACCTGCTCGACCCGCTCGCGGTCGAGCAGCCGCAGCAGGGCGGGCATGTCGCGCCGCTCGGCGTCGCGGGCCAGGCAGAGGGTGCCGCCGGAGCAGAGCGTGGAGAAGATCTCCTGGAAGGAGACGTCGAAGCTCACCGGTGCGAACTGCAGCGTCGTCGCGCCCGCGACCCCTCCGGGCGCTCCGGTCTGCCAGGCCACCAGGCCGGCCAGGGTGCGGTGCGGCATGGCGACGCCCTTGGGCGTCCCGGTGGAGCCGGAGGTGAACAGGACGTACGCGGTGCTCCCGGCGTCGATTCCGCCCCGGGCCGGGCGCTCCGGCGTCGGTGCGGCCACCGACTCGGCGGGCAGCAGGAGGGCGGGATCACCGACGAGGTGCGCGTACGCGGACTCGGCCACCACCCGGAAGGGCCGGGACCGTTCCAGCATCGCGGCCAGTCGTGGAGCCGGGTAGCCGACGTCCAGGGGGACGACCGCGCAGCCGGCCCGCAGGACCCCGAGGAGCACGGCCATGGTCAGCGGGGAGCGGTTCATGGCGATCCCGATCCGGGCGTTCGCCGGGGCGCCCAGGGCGCTCAGTCGCCCGGCCACGTTCCCGGCGGCCTCGGCCAGCCGGGCGTAGCTCCACCGATCGTCGCCCATCACCAGGGCGGTCGCGTCCGGGGTGCGTGCGGCCTGGTCGGCGAAGCGCGCCACGACGGTGGGGTGATCGGCGGGGGAGGCCGCGGCGGGCCTGGGGGCGAGGAAGGCGAAGTCCGGTTCCTCGTACGGCCGTTCCACCATGCGCCAGAGGATCCTGAGGTACCCGGCCGCGAAGAGGTCTCCCTGCTCGGCGGAGAACGTCGTGCCGTCGCAGTCGATCCGCAGCCACATCCGTGCGCCGTCCGGTTCGGTGACGGCGTTCACCAGGAACCGGAAGTCGTTCTCCTCCCAGCTGCGGAACTCCCTGAGCCGTAGACCGGGCAGGCCGAGGACGTGGGAGAGCTGGTGGAAGTGCACGTAGTTGAAGGCGGTGTCCAGGACGGGCCCACCGTGGTCCTCCTGGATGGCGCTCAGCGGGTAGTGGCGGTGGGGGTGGCCTTCCTGCTCCTGGCGGAAGCCCTCGCGCGCCACGTCCAGCCAGCTGTCCCGTGCGGTGTCCAGGCGGACCGGCACGGTGTTCAGGAACAGCCCGGCGATCCGCTCGGCACCGGCCAGTTCGGGCCGGCCGTGGGTGATCAGGCCGGTGGTCACCTCCCGGGTGCCGGCGAGCACGGCGAGCGTCAGGCCGTGCGCCGCGAAGAATACGGACTTCAGGGGCAGGGCGTGTTCCGTCGCGAAGTGCCGCACCCGCTCGACGAGGGCGTCGGGCAGGTCGACCCGCCGCGAGGCCGGCTGCCGGACGGGGCCGGGCAGGTGGGGCGCGAACGCCTCGATCGGCAGGGGGCCGCAGCCGGTCAGCTTCGTCCGCCAGTAGCGCCGTGCCTCCTCCGAGCGCAGGGCGGCCTGCTCCAGCCGTACGTGGGCCGCCGGCGACGGAAGCACCGCGTCGTCGACGGGGGCGGTTCCCAGGCCCAGACCGTGGGCGTAGTCCTGGAGCAGTTCCCGGACCAGCGTGGCGACGCTGCCGCCGTCGAGGAGCGCGTGGTGGAAGCTGAGGACCAGGTCGACGACGGCCGCCCGCACGTGGGCGCGGAACAGGTAGAGCGGCGCCCGGTCGAAGGCGTAGGGATGGCGGCGCCGCTCCTCCACGTGCGCGCACACCTGTGCCTCGGCTGCCGCGGTGTCGAGCGGGCGCAGGTCGGTGATCTCCAGACCGCCGTGCACCCGGGGGTGGACGACCTGCAGCGGTTCGGCGCCGGACAGGTCGAAGGCCGAGCGCAGCGCCGGGTGCCGTCGCGTCAGCCGGTCGAACGAGCGGCGGAACTCCACCTCGTTCCACGGCATTTCGAGGGTGTACCGGAACACGTCGCGGTACCTGGCCGAGGCCTCGCGGCGGCGGCTGTGGTACAGCAGGCCGAGCTGGAGCCGGGTCAGTGGATGGGCGTCCTCGGCATCGCGCAGGCGGGCCCGGTCGATGTCGGCCACCAGGGCGAACGGAGCCTGGAGAGCCTCGGCCTCGCCCGCGTCGCAGTCCTCGACGTGCGGGGCGAGGCCGGCCACCGTCGGGTTGCGGAGCAGGTCGGTGAGCGAGAACCGCAGGCCCCGGGCCTCCGCTTCGGCGCGCACCCTGAGCATCAGGATCGAGTCGCCGCCGAGGGCGGAGTAGTCGTCGTGGATCCCCACGGCCCGATGGCCCAGGACTGCGGCCCAGACCTCGGCCAGGACCGTCTCGGTGCGGTTGCGCGGCTGCCCGCCCGCGCTGGGTTCCGCGAGGTCGTGCGGCGGGGGCAGCGCGGCGCGGTCGGCCTTGCCGCTGGGAGTGAGCGGAATGCCCTCGATCCGGGTGAAGGACGCCGGGACCATGAACGACGGCAGCGTCCGGCCGAGCCGTTCGCGCAGCACCCCCGGCTCGATCGGGGCCCCCGCGACGTAGTAGCCGGCCAGGACGGTTCCCCGGTCGGCGGTGGTGCGGCCCACCACGACGGCGTCCCGTACGCCGGGGACGGCGCGCAGCGCGGCCGCGACTTCGTCGGGCTCGACCCGGTGGCCCCGGATCTTGACCTGGTCGTCGATCCGTCCGAGGTACTCCAGGGTGCCGTCCGCGAGCCACCTGGCCCGGTCGCCGCTGCGGTAGAGGCGGCCACCGGGCACGAACGGGTCCTCGCCGAAGCGTTCGGCGGTCAGCTCCGGGCGGTCGAGGTACCCGCGGGCGACTGCGGCTCCGCCGATGCACAGCTCACCCGCGGCTCCGACCGGTTGCGGCAGGTCGTCGGCGCCCAGCACGTACAGGGCGGTGTTGTCGATCGGCCGGCCGATGGGCACCCGCGTGATGCCGCGGGTGGGGCCGTCCGGACAGTCGTAGGACGCGACGTCGACCGTGGCCTCGGTCGGGCCGTACAGGTTCACCAGGCGGACGGGCCACTCGCCGGCGTCCTCGCGGCGCCGCCGGGCGGCCACCCGGTTGAACTGCTCGACCCGGCCGCCGGGCAGCGCCTCACCGCTGCAGAAGACGTACCGCAGGGTCCGGACGTCCTCCCGTGAAGCCGCCGACTCCTCCAGCAGATCGAGGAACGGGCCGAGCATCGAGGGCACGAAGTGCACGGCGGTGACCCGGTGTTCACGGATCGCCCGGACGACCTCACGCGGGTCCTGCTGGCCACCGGGCGGCAGCAGGGCCACGGCCGCGCCCTCGGCGGCCCACCAGAACAGCTCCCACACCGAGACGTCGAAGGAGGCCGGTGTCTTCTGCAGGAGGACGTCCTGGCGCCCGAGCGGGTAGCGGCGCTGCATCCACGCCAGGCGGTTGACCACGCTGTGGTGCTCGACCATGACGCCCTTGGGCCGGCCGGTCGAGCCGGAGGTGTAGATGACGTAGGCGAGGTCGTCGGCGGTGGCGACCGGCTCAACCGGGTCCGCGTCACCGTCCAGCAGGTCCTTGACGCGCCGCACGACCGCGTCCCCGGGCAGGTCGTCGGGCGCGTCGTCGTCGACGATCACCATCGCGGCGCGGCTGTCGCGCAGCAGGAATTCCACCCGTTCGGCCGGGTAGCCGGGGTCCACCGGTACGTAGGCGCCGCCCGCCTTCAGGACGCCGAGGAGCGCGACCAGCAGGTGCGGCCCGCGCTCCGTCATCACCGCGACCCGGTCCGCCGGGCCGACTCCCCCGGCGCGCAGGGACCGCGCGACGCGGTTGGCCAGTTCGTCGAGTTCGGAGTAGGTCAGCGTCTCCCCGGACGGCGCGACGACCGCGGTCCGGTCCGGCAGCCGGGCGGCCTGGGCCTCGAACAGCCCGTGCACGGTGGCCCGTTCCGCACGGGGCACCCGCCGGCCGCGGGCGCGCCCGGCGGTGAGGTCCCGGTACTCGGCCGGCGACAGCATGGGCACCTCGGCGAGCGGCCGGTCCAGCGCCTCCAGGCCGTGTTCCAGGAGCGTCGAGAGGTGGCCCGCGACCGAGGCGACGGGAAGGTCCTCGTCGAAGACGTCGCAGGCGTGGTCGAGGTCGATGCGGAGGTCGGCCGTGTCGTCGAAGGCCGACACCAGGATGCCCAGTGCGTCCTGGTCGTGGGAGGGCGCCATCAGGGCCGTCCGCCGCACGATTCCGGGGACCCGGTCCCGCCGGGACCAGTTCACGGCGGAGAGCGTCACGTCGAAGAGCTGCCGCGGGCCCCGGGCCGCCGCGGGCACTTCGCGCAGGATGTCACCGAGCGAGAGCCGCTCGTGCCGCCGGAGCACACGGGTCGCGTCCTGGACCTCGGCGAGCAGGTCCCCGACCGTACGGCTGCCGGGCGCCGCGACCCGCAGCGGCAGGGTGTTGGCGAACTGGCCGAGGACGTCGCGGTGATGCCCCGTCGTACGGTTGAGGAAGGGGACGCCGATGACCACCTCCTCGGTGCCGTGCAGGCGCGCCAGGTACGTCCCGACCATGGCCGCGACGTACGTGAACGGCCAGAAGCCGGCCGCGCGGACCCGCCCGACGAGGGCGCCGTCGATCACGAACGAGTGCCGGCCCCGGCCGTGCGGGCCGTCGCCCCTCGCCCGCGTGAAGAGCGCGGGTGTCACGCCGTCGAGGTACTCCCGGTAGAAGGCGCGGTCACGGTCGCCGTCCGCACCGGCGCGATAGGCGGCGTCCGCCTCGACGACGGCCAGGCAGGAGGACGCCGTACGGCTGCTCTGCCGCGCACCGCCGTGCGGCGCCTGCCCGTAGTCCTGGAGGATCTCGTGGCCGAGCCGGTCGAGGGTCCAGCCGTCGGCGACGATGTGATGGGCCTTGACGTGCAGGTGCGTGACGTCCGGGCCCTCCAGGAGAAGAGCGGCCTCGACCAGGGCGCCGCCGGTGAGCGGCAGGGCACCGGCCATCGACCTGCGCATCCACGCGGCACAGGCGGCACCCGGCTCGGGTTCGCCCGAGAGATCGACCACGGTGACCGGGACACGCTCCTGCGCCACCCGTTGGAAGGGAACGCCGGAGCTGTCGGCGAACCTCAGCCGGAACGTCTCGTGGCGGTGCAGGGCCCGCTCCGCGCAGGCGGCGAGCCTGTCACGGTCGACACTGCCGTGCAGGCGTTCGTGGAGGACGCAGTTGAACTGCGGTGACTCCGGCGCCCGGGAGCCGGCCGCCCACACGTCCTGCTGGTACGCCGTCAACCGGTGCGAGGTCTGCTGGTTCATGCTCACCTGGAGGGATTTCCTTCGTGGGGATCTCCTCCTTCGATCCGCACCGGGATCTCCTGATGCCCGTTGAAGATGAGGGAGGGCAGCGGAGCCAGAGTGCCTGCTCCGACCGCGAGTTCGAGGGCGGGGAACCGGGAGAAGAGCGCGGGCAGCGCGATGCGCGCTTCGAGGCGGGCGAGTTCGGCGCCCAGGCAGTAGTTGGGGCCGTGGCTGAAGGCCAGGTGCTCGCGGGCGGTGGCGCGGGTGACGTCGAAGCGGTCGGCGTCGGCGCCGTGCACCCCGGGATCACGGCCGACCGCGGCGTAGTTGATGACGATGGCCTCACCCCGGGAGAAGGTCAGCCCGGTGGCCTCGTCGTACAGGTCCTCGGTGGGGAAGCGCATCATGAAACTGGCCACCGGCGCCTGGTGGCGCAGGGTCTCCTCGACGACCTGGTCCCAGCCGACCCGGCCCGAGACGGCCGGCCCGAGCTGCTCCGGGTGGGTGAGCAGGTTGACCACGGCGTGGCCCAGCAGGCTCGCCGTGGTCCCGTAGCCGGCGCCGAGCACCATCCAGATGCTGTCGGCCAGCTCACGTTCGTCGAGCAGTCCCTCGCGGTGGGCGGCGACGAGGACGCTGGCGACGTCGTCGCCGGGGTCGTCGGCCTTGAGCGCGAGCAGCTCCCCGAGAAGACCCGCGGCCTCGGCGGCGGTGGCGGCCGCCTGCTCGGCGGTCAGGTTCGTGGTGAAGACGGTGTCGTTGACGGCCTGGAAGCCGTCGAGCATGGCCTCCGGCAGGCCCACCAGCGCGGTGACCGTCCGCCACGGCAGCCGCGAGGCGAAGAGCGTCCGCAGGTCCACGACTCCGTCGGGGGCGGCGGCGGCCGCCCCCGCGAGGTCGTCCAGCAGCGCGGCGGTGATCTCCTCGATCCGCGGTGCGAGGGACCGCACCCGGCGAGCGGCGAACGCGGGAACCAGGAGCCGCCGCAGCCGGGTGTGGTCGCGCCCGTAGGCGGTCTGGACCGTTCGGATGTCCACCCAGATGCGCAGCGGCCAGCCGGCCGGCAGGTCGCCGTCGAGGAAGGCCGGCCAGTGCTGGTGCGCGTCCTTGGACACCCTGGGGTGGACCAGCAACCGCCGGACGAGCCCCGGGTCGGTCACCGACCACGCCGGCACACCGCCGGGCAGCTCCACCCGGGCTGCCGGCCCCAGCGCACGAAGCGCCGCGGCTTCACCGTGGACGTCCGCTGCGCTGCCGTCCAGCAGGTACGGACAGTGGTTCCGGGCGGGCGGGGAGGACATGGCTCACGACCTCGCGGCGACTAGTCGGGACTCAGGGGCGAACGGCGGTCAGGAGTCCGTAGCGCAGCTGGGGCACCGCGAAGAACCACCCGCCCAGGTCGGCCGCCGTCTGCCACTCGCGCGCCGTCTCGCCGTCGGTCTCGCCGTGGGCGGCGTCCCGCCAGGCGTTGGTCATGCTGTCGTAGGAGCGCCGGACGTTCTCGGTGATGTCCGTGTGGTCCACCACCCTCAGCCCGGCCTCTCCCAGCAGCTGCCGGTACAGGTCGGTGGTCAGCGAGAACTTGAAGAACCCGTGGGCCTCGGCCATGCGGGCGGCGTCCGGGCGGTCGAGTTCGCCGTCGAGGTGGTGCTCGGCGATGACCAGCCGCGCGCCGGGGCGCAGGACCCGTGCGATGTGGCCGAGGGCCGCTTCCTTGTCCTTCATGTGCATCAGGGACTCGATGGCGTAGGCGCCGTCGAAGGACTCGTCCGGGAAGGGGAGTTCCATGGCGTCGGCCAGCCGGAACGTGGCACGGCCGGGAAGGTCCGCGGGCTGCGGGCGGCCGTTGGCCACCTCGACCTGGTAGTCGCTGACGCTGACACCGGTGATCCGCACGGCGTGGTGGGCGATGATGCGGGCCGCCGTGCTCCCGTGGCCGCACCCCACGTCGATCAGGTGCTGTCCCTCGCTCGGGGCGACGCGTTCGGTGACGAGGTCCGTCAGCCGGTCGGTCGCGGCCCGCATGGGGCTGCCGTCCGACTCGTCGTCCCAGTAGCCGACGTGGATGTTGCCGCCGAGCGCACTGTCGTACACGTCCGTGTGACGGTTGTAGAAGGTCCCCACTTCGCCGGACGTGTGGGGGTGCTGCGTCAGCATCAGATGGCCTTTCACGGTTCGTCGAGCCCGCCTGCCGGGATCCGCAGGGCTGGGCTGCCCGTCGCCGTGGGATACGGCGACGGGCGGGGCGGAAGCTGTGTCGATGGTGACAAAGGACCTGAACAGGTCGAAACGGGCGGACCGGGCTTCACCGCATCGGGGCACGAACGTCACCCGCCCGCCGGAACGGACGTGCCGTTTCCGACGGGCGGGTGGGTCGCGGCCGTGGGCCGGTCCGGGGCGGAGCGGATGGGAGGCGCACGGGCCCACGGGGAGGAGCATCGGGGAGTGCCGGTTCCCCGGTCGCGATCACCGCGACGGGTCAGGCACCCTCACCGCGCTCCGCCGTCATCCGCGCCGGCTGCCGCCCCGTGGAGCAGCAGCCGCGCCCCGCTCGCGCGGATCCGCTCAGACGTGCCCGAAGAACAGGCTGCCCGGCGCGTCCGGGTCGTTCGAGAGGAAGTGCTCGCGCACCGCGCGGATGAACTCGTAGCGCGAGATGGCGCCGTCCCCGTCGGTGTCCAGCTTGGCGAACATGTCCATCGCGTCGGGCGCTTCGCTCTTCCACACGTCCCTCAGGAAGCGGGCGAACTCGTCCTTGCTGATCTCGTTGTCGCCGTTGACGTCGATGACGTCGAAGATCGCGTGCCCACCGCCCTCGGTCACGTTGAGCCGGCTGGTGTCGATGACCGCGAGACGGTTGGCCATGACGAACTGGTCCTTGGTGAGCCGGTCCGCGTCCACGCCGGCGTGACGCAGCAGCTCCAGCCAGTAGATCTGGCAGAAGGTCTGGAGCGCCCTGGCCCGGCGGTCGCTCTTGTCGAGCTTGTAGGCCTGGATGTAGCGGTCGGCGAGCTTCTGGTAGTCCGACCAGTCCACGTAGCCGTCGTTGTTGGCGTCCATGGTCTGGAACGTGCGCTCCAGCTTGGCGGTGATGAGGTCCGGTGTCGCAGTTGCCATGTCTCCTCCTCGGGGACAAAGGGGGCACTGGAAGCAACCATCGCCAGCCAGTCGTTGGGGCACAATCCGACAAGCCCGACCGGTCGCGCCGTTCACCTCATTGGTCGCTCCGGTGCCCTCCGACCGCCGACTACGGCCCGACCGGACCGGACACGGGCGTTCCGGGCGAGTTCGTCCCGGACTATCCCCTCGGCGCCCTCTACGGTGGGACCCGGCCGGGATCGGCCGTGGACGGACGGACCCGGCGCTTCACCGTTCGCCGCCATGTCCTGAACCCGGAGGAAGCACGTGTCGAAGTCGTCGGGTCCGGTGTCACCCTCGGGCCGCGCCGTGGTCGTCACCGGAGCCTCCTCGGGCCTCGGCGAGGCCTGTGCGCTCCAGCTGTCGCGGGTGGGCTTCCACGTCTTCGCCGGCGTCCGCCGCCCCGAGGACGGCGAACGGCTGCACGCGGCCGCGCCCGGACGGCTGACCCCGGTGGTCGTCGACGTGACGGACGAGAAATCGGTCCAGGCCGCCGTGTACGAGGTCACCGAGTCGGTCGGCGAGGCCGGGCTGTGGGGCCTGGTCAACAACGCGGGCATCGCCGTCACGGCTCCGCTGGAATGCGTGCCGAGCGAGCTCATGCGCCGCCAGCTGGACACCAACGTCACCGGTCAGCTGATCGTGATCCAGGGGTTCCTGCCGCTGCTGCGGGCCGGCACCGGGCGGATCGTCAACGTGACCTCTGGCCTCGGGAACATCGCGATCCCCTACCTCGGCGCCTACGCCGCGGCCCAGTTCGCCAAGGAGGCGCTCAGCGACGCGCTGCGACGCGAGCTCTCCCCGCAGCGGATCCCCGTGTCGGTGGTCCAGCCGGGCGCCGTCCTGACGCCGCTCTGGTCCAAGATGCGCGAAGCGGGCGACCGGGCGCTGGAGAGCGCCCCCGGGCCGGTCCGGGAGCTCTACCGCGACACCTTCCCACCCTTCATGGAAGCCAACGAGGCCCTGGCCAGGACCAGCCGCACCACTCCCGACGACGTCGCCCGGGTCGTCTTCCGGGCGCTGGTCGCCGAGCGGCCGAGGACCCGCTACGGCGTCGGCCGGGACGCGATCGGCAGCCGCGTGCTGGCCAGGCTGCTGCCCGACCGGGCGATCGACCGGATCCTCGGGGACGTCGTCACGCCCGCCCGCTGACCGCCGTCCGCACGACCGACACCACGACACCGAGAGAAGGAACCGCATGACCACGCCGCAGGAGCTGAAGGACCTGTTCACGCGAGGCCTGGAGCAGCTGGCGGACGGGAGGATCGAGGAGTGGATCGACGGCTTCACCGAGGACGGCGTCCTCGAATTCCCCTACCCGGCCTGGGGCCTGCCCACCCGGATGCAGGGCCGGGAGGCGCTGCTCGCCCAGATGACGATGTTCCGTGACCAGCTGAAGGTCGAGTTCTCCGAGCCCGAGTTCTACACCGCCACCGAGGACGGCCTGGTCGTCGCGGGCTTCACCGGCGAGTGCACCCTGATCGCCACCGGGGGCCAGTACCACCAGGTCTACCTGTCGGTGGTGCGGTACGAGAACGGCCGCATCGCCCACTTCCGTGACTTCTGGAACCCCTGGTCGGTGATGGAGGCCGCCGGCGGCGAACTCGCCTGGAAGCGGATCCTGCCGACGATGGCGCGAGGCTGACGGTCCGTCAGTTGGCGTGGGGGCGGGCGAGGTTGCCGGGGCTGAGGATCTCGCCGAGTTCCGACGGGGTCAGCAGGCCCCTGCGGAGCACCAGGTCGCGGACGGAGGCACCGGTGGTCAGGGCCTCCTGCGCGATGCCGGTGGCGTTCTCGTAGCCGATGTGCGGGTTGAGGGCGGTGACCAGGCCGATGGAGTGCGCCACCAGGTGGGCGAGGTGGTCGTGGTTGGCGGTGATCCCGACGACGCAGCGCTCGGCGAGGGTCCGGCAGCCGGCCCGCAGGTGGGTGAGGCTCTTCAGCAGGCTGTGGGCGATGACCGGTTCGAAGGCGTTGAGCTGGAGCTGGCCCGCTTCCGCCGCGAAGGTGACCGTCAGGTCGTTGCCGATGACCTCGAAAGCGATCTGGTTGACCACCTCGGGGATCACCGGGTTGACCTTGCCCGGCATGATGCTCGAACCCGCCTGCACCGCGGGCAGGTTGATCTCCCCGAGGCCTGTGCGCGGGCCCGAGGAGAGCAGCCGCAGGTCGTTGCAGGTCTTGGAGAGCTTGACGGCGATCCGCTTGAGCACACCGGACAGCTGGACGAACGCGCCGGCGTCCTGGGTCGCCTCGACCAGGTCGCCGGCGAGCTCCAGGGGCATGCCGGTGAGGGCGCCGAGATGGGCGCAGGCGGTGGCCGGGTAGGCGGGGTGCGCGTTGAGGCCGGTGCCGATGGCGGTGCCGCCGAGGTTGATCTCGCGGATCAGCGCACAGGCTTCGGCCAGTCGGGCGCGGTCCTCCTCCAGCATGACCGCGAACGCGGCGAACTCCTGGCCGAGGGTCATGGGCACGGCGTCCTGGAGCTGGGTGCGCCCCATCTTCAGGACGTCGGCGAACTCGGCGGCCTTGGCGGTGAAGGCGTCCCGCAGCTCGGCCATGGCCTCCAGCAGGCCCTGGGCCGCGAGGTGGAGGGCGATCTTGACCGCGGTCGGGTACACGTCGTTGGTGCTCTGCCCCGCGTTGACGTCCTCCAGCGGGTGGATCACCGCGTACTCGCCCTTGGCGTGCCCGAGGAGCTCCAGGGCGCGGTTGGCGACCACCTCGTTGGCGTTCATGTTGGTGGACGTGCCCGCTCCGCCCTGGATCACGTCGACGACGAACTGGTCGTGCAGCCGTCCGGCGCGGACCTCCTCACAGGCCGCCACGATCGCCGCCGCCTTGCCGTCCTCCAGCAGGGCGAGGTCGCGGTTGGCCATCGCCGCCGCCTGCTTCACGCAGGCCAGCGCGGTCACCAGGTCCGGGTAGACGGAGATCCGGGTGCCGGTGATCGGGAAGTTCTCCACCGCCCGCAGGGTGTGGATGCCGTAGTACGCGTCGGCCGGCACGTCCCGCTCGCCGAGCAGGTCGTGCTCGGTCCGGGTCCCGTAGCCGTTCGGCGTCCGAAGGGCAGGCTGCATGGAGGTGTCCGTTTCCGAAAGGGGGTGGTGGGTGGCGGGAAGCGAGGGCCCGCGCCAGCCGCAAGATTACGGCGAAATCACCGCAATCGGGTTGCCGATCTCCGCCCGTTCGACGACTTTCGTGGTGGAGAATCGCGCCATGGACCAGATCGACAGGGCAATCTTGCGCGAGCTCCAGAAGGACGGACGGCTGAGCAACCAGGAGCTCGCCCAACGGGTGGGCCTCACGGCGTCGCCGTGCATGCGGCGCGTGCGGCAGCTGGAGCAGGACGGCGTGATCGAGGGCTACCGCGCGGTCGTCAACCCGCAGGCGGTCGGCCGGAGCTTCGAGGTGCTCGTCTCGATCGAGCGGGACACCCGATCGGTCGAGGCCTTCGAGGAGGAGCTGCTGGCCATCCCCGACGTGATCGAGGCGTACCGGCTGATGGGCAGCCCCGGGTGCCTGCTCCGGGTCGCCGTCGCCGACCTGCCCGCCTACGAGAAGCTGTGGATCGAACGGCTGACCACCCTGCCCGGCGCCACCGCCGTCAACTCCCAGATCATCATGAAGCCGATCAAGCAGCAGGGCGGGCTCCCCGTGGACCACTGACACCGGTCCCGTGCGGCCACCCGTTCACGCCAGCAGCGCCTCGAACCGGTACTCGGGGGCGGTCAGCGGCTGCTCGGACCAGATGACCTTGCCCCGGGCCGTGTACCTGGTGCCCCACCGCTCGGCCAGCTGCGCCACCAGGAACAGGCCCCGGCCGCCCTCGTCCGTGGTGGCGGCGTAGCGCAGGTGCGGGGCGGTGCTGCTGCCGTCGGAGACCTCGCAGACCAGGGAGCTGTCCTTCAGCAGGCGCACCCGGATCGGCTCGGCGCCGTAGCGGATGGCATTGGTGATCAGCTCGCTGAGGATCAGCTCGGCCGTGAAGGTCAGCTCCTCCAGGCCCCAGGCCGTCAGCCGGTCGGTGCACTCCCTGCGGACGCGTGACACGGCGGCGAAGTCGAACGGCACGTCCCAGTCGGCCACCTGCCCGGGGTCGAGCAGCCGGGTGCGCGCGACGAGGAGCGCGATGTCGTCGCTGCGCCGCGGTGGGAGCAGGGCGTCGAACACGGCCCGGCAGGTGTCCTCCGGGGACCGGTGGTCCCGGACGTCCGCCAGCGAACGGCGCAGTTCGGCGAGTCCGGTGCCCAGGTCGCGCTCGCGGTTCTCGACCAGCCCGTCGGTGTAGAGGACCAGTTCGGTGCCGGGTTCCAGCCGTAGCTCGGCGGTTTCGAAGGGCAGTCCGCCCACGCCGAGCGGCGGGCCGGCCGGCAGGTCGGCGAACTCCACGCCGCCGTCGGGGCGGACCAGCGCGGGCGGCGGGTGCCCCGCCCGGGCCATGCTGCAGTGCCCGGAGACCGGGTCGTAGATCGCGTACAGGCAGGTGGCCCCGGTGACGGGCGCGCTCCTGCCGTCGTCCGCCGCGCCGGCCGCGCCGTCCTGGTCGAGCCGGGTGACCAGCTCGTCGAGGCGGGCGATCAGCTCGTCGGGGGGCAGGTCGAGGGCGGAGAAGTTGAGCACGGCGGTTCGCAGCCGGCCCATGGTGGCGGCGGCGTGCAGGCCGTGGCCGACGACGTCGCCGACGACGAGGGCGACCCGGAAACCGGGCAGCGGGATGACGTCGAACCAGTCCCCGCCGACCCCGCGCAGCGCGGGCAGGTAGCGGTAGGCCACCTCCAGGGCGCTCTGCTCGGGCAGTCCCCGGGGCAGCAGGCTGCGCTGGAGCGTCTCGGCCATCCGGTACTCACGGGTGTAGCGGCGGGCGTTGTCCACGCTGATCGCCGTGCGGGCCACCAGTTCCTCGACGAAGGAGAGGTCCTCGTCGTCGAACGGCGCGGATTCGCCCGCCCGCCAGAAGTGGACCGTGCCCAGGGTCAGGCCGCGCGCCCGCAGCGGCGCGGTGATCAGCGCGTGCACCCCGTGCGCCAGCACGCGGTCGGCGGCCTCCGGGGCGCGTGCCCGCCAGGCCCGTTCACGGCGCAGATCGTTGGTGAGCACCGGGTGGCCGGCCCTCAGCGCGCTCTCCTGCGGCGTGCCGGGGAGCGGGCTGATCTCCGTGCCCACGGGCAGGAACGGCCAGTCGTCGCCGCTGCCGCTGGTGGCCGTGCGGTGGATCCGCAGGCCCTGCTCGACGCCGGGGCCCGGGACCAGTTCCTCGCCGCGCAGCACGGGGTCGGCCAGCTCGACCGTGGCGTGGTCGGCGAAGCGGGGAACCGTCACGTCGACCAGCTCCTGCGCGGTCCGCGCCGCGTCCAGGGTGGTACCGATCCGCAGCCCCGCGTCGTACAGCAGCTGGAGCCGGGCCCGGGCCGCCTCGGCCTGCCCGGCCAGCGCCCGCAGCTCCGTGGTGTCCCGGATGGTCGCGACGCTGCCGGCCCCGCCGCCGAACGGTGCGGTGGGGCGGTTGTTGACGGCGAGCAGCCGGTCCCCGGCCCGGTGCACCTCGTCGGTCGCGGTGCGCTCGGAGGCCAGCAGCCCGGCCAGCCGGGGATCGAGCCCGAGCTCGGCGACCGGCTGCCCCTCCACCCGGGGCGGCAGTTCCAGCAGGCGGCGGGCCTCGTCGTTCACCAGCAGCACCCGCCCGTCCCCGCCGACGATCAGCACGCCCTCGCGGACCGCGTGCAGCACCGCGTCGTGGTGCTCGTACATCCGCGTCATCTCGGCCGCCCCCAGGCCGTGCGTCTGGCGCCGCAGCCGTCGGCGCACCAGCGCGGCCCCGCCCAGGCCCACGAGGAGCGCGGCCGCCGCGCCACCGAACAGGACCGGCAGCTGCCGGCTCACCGCGCTGCCCACGTGCGCCACGGTGATGCCGACCCCGACCGCTCCGGAGACCGAACCGTCCGGTCGGACGACCGGCGCGCCGGACTCCACGACCCGCCCGAGGGGCGTCGGGAAGCTGTCGGTGGTCGGCCCGGTGAGGGCGCGCTCGAACGGGCCGATGACGTGCTTCCCGATCAGTTCGGGCTTCTCGGCCGTGTAGCGGATCCCCTGCGGGCTGGCGAAGACGACGTAGTCGAAACCGCCCGCCGTCGCGACCTTGTCGGCCAGCGGCTGCAGCGTCGCGGTCGGATCGGGGCTGTCCATCGCGCTGACCACGCCGGGGTCCTGCGCCAGGGCGACGGCCGCGGCACGGGTGCGGCCCGCCGCCACGCTGGTGGCGTAGCTCCGGGCCTGCAGGACGAGCGTCGTCAGCGCCGCACCGACCAGCAGCACCACGACGACCAGCAGGCACAGGAACACCTGCCCGGCGAGGCTGTGCACCCGCAGCCGCGAACGCAGCCCGCCCAGGACCGGCCGATCCGGCCCGGGCCCGCCCGGGTCCGCGCCCGCGGCGTCACGGCCGTCCGCTCCGTACATCGGCCCGGATCAGCTTTCGACGCGGTCGTTCATGCGGGTCTCCCGTCGTCCGACGGCTGAGCGGAGTCCCGAGGCAGTGGCATCGTCCGCGGCCGGACGTCGCCTCGGCTTTCAGGGTAGTACCGGGCACCCGGCCGTGCCCCCACAGTCGGGGCGGCCGGGCCGGGCCGCCCGGCGCGCCTCCGGGGGGCGGGCGACCTCGGCGGTGACGGCGGTGCGGACGGCCGCCGGCCGGTGGCGGGTGCCTGCGGTGATCTCGGTCATGCCGTGCCGGACGGTGACGGCGGGGTGCCCGTCGGCCACGCCCGAGGAACCGTGCGGGACCAGGGGGCCGGAACGGCGCGCGGATCGCGGGGACGAGGCCGGGTCGTGACCCCGGCGGCCGGATCGGCCGTCGCCACCGGGACGGAGGGCGAGGCGCGGCGGATCGACCGGGTCCGGATCCGTCCGGAGTCCGGCGGGTTCAGTCCTGCACGCCGTCGGCCGCCAGTGCGGCGGCCGGCGCCGACGGCGCTTCCTGCGGATCGGTGACGGTGAGGACGACGTGCCGCGCGTCCTCGCTGTGGAGGGCGCTGCAGCGGTAGCCGGGCGGGAGGTACAGGGCCTCGCCGCTGAGGGTGGAGACCTCGGCGGCGGGGTCGCCCGGCGACCGGAGCGTCCAGCGGCTCGATCCGGCGGACTGGATCACCAGGACGTGGCCGCCGGGCGGGAGGGCGCCGGCGGCGTCCTCGACCTGCCAGCCCAGCAGCGCCGTCAGGCCCGCGGCGACGTACCCGGCCAGCGCCGCGTCGGGCGGCCCGCCGGCGCTGCGGGGGACGGCCGGGTCGTTCTCGGGCCAGAGCAGCCCGAAGGTGCGGGCGAAGTGGGTGTCCAGGAAGAGCGCCAGCTCCTGGAGGTAGGGATCCAGCCCGGGGCGCTCGCTCAGGCGTTCCCAGTCCACGTGTTGTCTCCTTCGGTGGTGCCATCCGCCACAGTGGTGTCGGAGTGTCAGCATGGTGCATCTGCGGCTCGGACGGCATCACGGTTTTCAGGTATCCAGGAGGCCCGCCCGGCTGGCGGCGACGCCCGCCTGGAAGCGGCTGTCGGCGCCGAGCCGCTCCAGGATCTCGGCGATGTGACGGCGCGCGGTGCGCAGCGACATTCCCAGGCGGCGGGCGATCGCCTCGTCCTTGAGCCCGTCGGCGAGCAGGCGCAGGATCGTGCGGTGGAGTTCCCGGGCGACGGCCTCCATCTCGCGTCCGGTGGACTCCTGGAAGGGGGTGGCCTGGCCCCAGGTGAGTTCGAACATCTCGTAGAGGTAGGCGACGGTCGACGGTTCGCGGATGACCACGGCTCCCAGCTCCGGGCCCGCGGCGGAGAGGAAGGCGGTCTCGCGGTCCATGATGATGATCCGCCCGGCCAGTTCGTGGGTGGTGCGGTACTCGGCGCCCAGGGCGGAGGCGGCGGCGACGTAGGCCTGGCTGGGGCCGTTGAAGCGGGCGGTGTGGTGGTAGATGGTGCGGATGCGCACGCCGCGCTCCAGCATCGCCCGGTCGCGCACCAGGGCCTCGGACATCGCCTCGGGGAGCCGGGCACCGCCGCCGGGCTGGCAGGAGACCACCTCGGTGGTGCACTGTTCGCCCAACCGGTTGAGCAGGAGCCGGACTTCCGCCAGGGTGGGGATCACCTCGATGCCCTCGCCGGACTCCCGGCTGTCCGGGAAGAGGGGGGAGAAGTCGTCGAACCGGCTGCGCATCCGGGCGATGTCGTCCTGTCGCCGGCGGATCTCCGCCTCGACGGGGGCGGCGCGGCGGAAGTAGGCCGAGTCGGGGGAGACCACCCGCAGGGTCTCCTGCCTGGCACCGGTGGGCGCCAGCAGTCCGGTGTCGAGCAGCCGCTCGATCGCCGCGGTCACCCCGGCGGGGGGAAGTCCCGTCGCCTGTGCGACGACCGCCGGATCGTGGGCGCCGGGGTAGCGGTTCTCCGCAAACCATGCGTAGACGGACAGGTCGGATTCATGCCCCTGACCTGCCCCGGTCCGACGCTCTGTCACATTTTGATCGCTTTTCTCCATATTTACCCCCACACCCCTTTGCTGCCAGGCAAGTTGATGAACGGTTCCAAGCATGTCGGCGATCTTCGATGCCCGCCAGAGTGAAGCCATGGCCCCTTGGACCAAGGGGGCGGATACCACATAGACCCACGGGAGATCCCCATGAAGCGGTTCATCACCACCACCGTGGCGCTGCTCGGCGCCGCAGCCCTCTGGCTGGCCCCGACCGTCTCCGCCACCGCGGCGGCGGCCCACGACGGCCCCACCGCGTCCTCCGTCCTCACCTGCCCGACCAACGCCCTCTGTGACGACACCTCCTGGGGAGGCTGACCCTTTGTTCACCACACGGGAGAGGGAGATCCTCGACCACCTCGCGCAGGGCCGCACCTCCCGGGCCACCGCCCGGCTGCTGCACCTGAGCCACCACACCGTCGAGACCCACATCCGCAACATGCGGGGCAAGAGCGGGGCCAGCAGCCGTACCCAGCTGCTCGCCATCGCCCTCGGGTTCGACACCGTCGGGCCCGCCGGGCCCGGCAGGGGCTGATCAAGTCCGAATCCGAGCAGCACTCCCCGACGGGGGTCGGACATGTCCGGCCGGCCGCAGGCGCGCCCCTGGCGACGCCCGGACCGGCGGGAACCGGGCGTGCTGGGCGGGCCACTCCGGAGAAGGGGGATGTCACAAACCGATGGAAATACCGATTCTGATATGTGCGGGCCAGTCGCTGATGCGCAGCGGACTCTCCTCGGCCCTCGTGGCCGAGCCGGACATCCGAGTGGTCGGTGAGACCGCGGACGGGAGCACCGCCCGCGCGCTGGCCCGGGAGCTGAACCCCGCCGTCGTCGTGGCCGACTTCGAACTCGCGGACATGACGGGCATCGACCTCGTCCGCGAACTCCCGGGGCCGAGCCGGGAGGCCCCCCGTACGCTGCTGATGGCCCCGGCCGAGGACGACGCCGTGCTGGAGTCCATCCTGGCGGGCGCCACCGGGATCGTCACCCGGAACACCCTGGCCGAGGACTTCCCCCAGGCGATAAGAGCCACGGCCACCGGCCACTCCTTCCTGTCCCCCGACATCGCGGCCCTGCTGCTGGGCTGGGTCCGCGACAAACAGCCCGCGCTGCTCCCGGCGCTGAGCCTCAACCTGCTCACCTTCCGCGAGCGCGAGATCCTGGCACTGCTGGCGAACGGGATGTCCAACGCCGAGATCTCCAAGCGGCTCTGCATCGTGCAGTCGACGGTCAAGTTCCACATCTCCCAGCTGCTCAGGAAACTCGGACTCAGGGACCGCCTGCAGGCCGCCGTGTTCGCCCACCAGAACGGTGTCATCTGATGTTGCGCCAGAACCAGGACAGCGCTGCCCGCTGGCTGCCGTGGACCACGGGGACGACCGGACTGCCCCGCGTCTACTGCCTGCCCTTCGCCGGCGGGTCCTCGCACTTCTTCCGCTCGTGGACGGAGCCGGCCCGGGACCTCGACGTCGAGGTCGTCCCGGTCGAACTGCCGGGCCACGGGACCCGCTTGCGCGATCCCCTGCTGACCGGCATGGCCGCCATGGTCGACGCGCTGTGCGAGGAGGTCCTGCGGCGGGAGAGCGGGCCCTTCGCGATCCTCGGGCACAGCATGGGCGCGAAGATCGCGTACGCGGTGACCGAGGAGCTGGAGCGCCGGCCCGGGGCCACGCCGCCGGTCCGGCTCTTCGTGTCCGGGTCGTTCCCGGCCTCGGCCGTCGAGCCGAAGCCGCTGCACGACCTGCCGGACGCCGAGCTGACGGCCGAGCTGACCGCGATGGGCGGCACGCCTCCGGAGATCCTCGCCAACACCGAGCTGATGGAGTTCATGCTGCCGGTGATCCGGGCCGACCTGACCCTGCTCGAACAGTGGCACGCGCCGGCCGGGAGCCGGGTCTCCTGCCCCATCACGGCGTTCGCGGGCCGGGACGACCGGGTCGTCCCGGCGGAGCTGACCGCGGGCTGGGCCGACCACACGACGGCGCCCTTCGCCCTCCGGGTCCACCCCGGGGACCACTTCTTCCTCCGCGAGGAGAGGGACGGGATGCTCGGCCGGATCGCGGCCGAGCTCCACGGGCACCCGGTCGACCTGCGTGCCCCGGACGGAGTGTGACGCTCCGTCGCCGTCCGCCCCGCATGACGGTCCGTCGCGCGGGGCGGACATGACGATCCGTCACTCCCCCTCGACGCCGACCTCGATCAGTCCGGTCGCCTCGGCCAGCGCCCGTCCGACCTCCTGCGGCGACGCGCCCACGGCGATGACGTGGCCCAGCCGGTCGTAGGCGCTCCGCGGCGGCCGGACCTCGCGGCCCGGCGTCCCGCTCACCAGGACCCGCTCCACGCCGGGCACCCGCTCGGCCTGTCCGACCCCGGTCACGCCGGTCAGCCGGCCCGGCCGCGGCGCGGTCAGGAACCGCAGGCCGGCCCGGCGGTCGTGCGCGGCCGAGAGGTCGAGCGGCAGGCCGGCGGCGGCGCGGATCTGCTGCTCCAGCAGGTCGATCCCGGTGGCCGGGCGGATCAGTTCCGGGATCATGCCGCCGGCCAGCCGTCCGTTGATCTCGATGACGGCCGGGCCGTCCGCGGTCAGCCGGAGCTCGACGTGCGCCGGGCCGCGCTCGAAGCCGACGGCCTTCAGCGCCTGCCGGGCCGTGTCGGCGATCCGTTCGGCCAGCGCGTCGTCGATGTCGGCGGGGAAGAGGTGACCGGTCTCGACGAAGTGCGGCAGCGGGCTGACGGTGCGCTGGGTGACGCCGACGCACCGGGCCTCGCCGTCCACGCCGAACATCTCCGCGCTGAACTCGGGCCCGTCCACGTACTGCTCGACCAGCACCGCGCCCGGGGTCCGCTGGCCGCGCACGTTGTGGGTGACGGCGAGCAGGTCGAGGGCGTGCGCGGTGGCCGTCCCGGCGTCCTCGCACCACAGCACGGACTGCGAACCGGACTCCCCGACCGGCTTGACCACGCAGGGCAGGCCCACCGCGGCGACGGCGGCCGCGACCGCGTCCCGGTCCGGGTCCGTGACGACCGCGAACCGGGGCTGGGTCACCCCGGCCTCGTGCAGCGCGGTCCGGGTCAACGCCTTGTTGCGGCAACGGGTCATCGCCTCCGCCGGGTTGCCGGGCGTGCCCAGCGCCGCGGCCGCCCGCGCGACGTGCTCCAGGTAGAACTCGCTGGTCGTCGTGACGCCCGCCACCCGGCGGCCGGCGCTCACCTCGGCGACGGCCGCGGTCAGCGCGGCCTCGTCGTCGGTGTCGCACACCACGACCCGGCAGCCGGTGCCGGGCAGTTCCGGGTAGCGCGCCGCGTCCTTGGTGAACAGCACCGGCTCCAGGGCGAGGCGCACGGCGGTCCGCAGCGCGATCATGCCGGTGCCGGTGGTGTTGGACTCGACGAACAGCAGCAGCTTCCGGTCCCGGCGGGGTATCCGGGCGAACGACCAGCTGGAGACGGTGGCGCCGTACTCGACCTCCTCCGGGGCGGCGGCGAGGGTGCCGGCTTCGGCCGCGCCCGCCTCGGCGTCGGCGGCGTCGGCGTAGACGGTGTCCACGTAGCGGTCGCCGCGGTCCGGCATGATCCCGACCAGCCGGGTGCCGGGCTCGGCCCGGGCCGCGAGGTGGGTGAGGATCCGGTAGACCGAGCCGGAGGTGTTCCCGCCGAAGATCTTCTGCTCCCGGGCGAGCCGGCGGGTGGCGTCGAAGGCCTCGTCGTCGGACAGCCAGTGCACCTCGTCGAAGAGGCGGTAGTCGATGTTCTCCGGGATGAGGCTGTTGCCGAGCCCGCTCTGCTTGCGGGTCGGCCGGTCCGGCTGGCCGAAGAGCACGCTGCCCACGCAGTCCACGCCCACCACCGAGACGTCCGGCAGGCGTTCCAGCAGCGCCCTCGACGTCCCGCAGAGCGAGCCTCCGCTGCCCACCGCCCCGACCACGACGTCCACCGACCCCAGGTCGGCGACCAGTTCGGCGGCCAGGCCCCGGTACGCGGCGGGGTTCTGCGGGTTGCTGTACTGCTGCGGCCAGAACGCGCCGGGCAGACCGGCCATCAGCTCGGCCAGCCGCTCCAGCCGGGCGCTCTGCCACCCCTGCCCGGTCATCGCCGCCACCACGTGGACCTCACAGCCCAGGGTGCGCAGCTTGGCCAGGGTGACGGGATCGATCCGCGGGTCGGTGACGATGTGCACCGGGTGGCCGAGGTAGGTGCCGACCAGGGCGACCCCGAGCGCCATCGTGCCCGAGGAGCTCTCCACGATCGGCGCGCCCTCGGCCAGCGCGCCGGTGCGCCGGGCGTCGAGGATCACCTGCCGGGCCACCCGGTCCTTCATCGCGAAGAGGTTCTGCATCTCCAGCTTGGCGAAGACCTCGACGCCTTCGGGGGCGTCGACCCTCAGCCGCACCGCCGGGGTGTGGCCGATGCCGTCGATGACCGATTCCTGCCGCATGTGAGTACGTCCTTAGGAGGTGTGGGAAGTGCCCCTACGGGGAGGGCTGGGTGAGGGTCCGGAACAGGAGGGTGTCGTCGCCCAGGGCCTCGCAGGCCGCGTGCGCCTCGGCGACCTTGCGGGTGCGGTCCGGATCCGCGTCGTCGAACAGCAGGCCCAGCATGGTGCCGCTGTGCGCGCACACCAGGCCGAGCGCCCCGGTCCGCTCCGCGATGGCCAGCATCGCGTCCAGGTGCCGCTTGGGGGCGAAACGCTGGTTGAGGACGGCGCTGCGGGTGGTCACCCGGCCCACGGCGGCCGGGTCCCCGGCGCGCACGGCCACGGTCAGGGCGTCCAGCAGCGCGGTGAACTCGGCCGTCTCGGCCGGGGAGTAGAGCTTGGGACGCTTGTTGAAGGCGACGGTGTCCAGGTGGCCGCCCTCGTCCACGGCGACCACGGTGGCCGGCGCCAGGGCGCCGAGCGCCTCGCGCAGCCGCACCTCGCGGTGCTCGAAGACCACGACGCCCGGGTGCATCACCCCGTCGGTCGGCTCGATCGGGCGCAGCCAGTGCTCCACCGCCGCCGGGCCGGTGTCCATGCCCAGCGCGCCGCCGACCGCGCGCGCGGTGGCGACCAGGTCGGCGGAGGAGCTGGCCAGTCCCTTGCCGATCAGCAGGTCGCTGTCCAGGATCAGCGTCCCGCCGCCACCGGGACGGTGGGCCGCCAGCATGGCCTCGGCCAGCCGCAGGGACTTCGTCTTGTGGGCGGGGAAGACCCGCAGCGGGCCGGCCGGGTCGAAGCGGAACCAGGCCCGGGAGCGGAGCGTGATCGGCAGCGTGACGAGGAAGTCCGTGCCGTCGGGCAGCCGGCCCTGGAGCAGTTCGCCGAAGGTGCCGGAGGCGTCGGCGCGGCCGCTGCGCAGGTCCGCGCCGGGGCGGCGGGTGATGAGGCTGGGCCCGGTCACGGGGTGACCGTCGCGGTCTCCCCGGCGGTGTCCCCGGTAGCGGTGTCCCCGGCAGCGGTGTCCCCGGCGGCGGTGTCGACGGTGGCCAGCAGGGCGTCCACGCGCGCCGCGGCGCCGCTCGCCGCCTCGTCGCGCAGCCGCCACTGCCCGGCCAGCTCCCGGTACCCGTCCTCCTGCGCGGCGAGCATGACGCGGACGGCGTCGGGGTGCGTCGAGCCCGCGGAGTGCTTGATCCGGACGGCCCGGTCGGAGTCGAAGGAGCGGGACAGCAGCTCGGCGGGCTCGGGCACCCGGTGGCCGTGCTCCTCGGCGATCGCCGCGAGCAGCGGGCCGTCGGGGGTGGCCGCGGTCAGGCCGCCGGCGATGGCGGCCCTGACGTACGCTCCGGCGATCACCTGCGCCGTCCGCCAGGGGACCCCGGCCTCCAGGGTGAGCAGGTTGGCGAGGGTGAAGGCGCCGAGGAAGTCCCCCTCGCAGGCCTCGCGCATCCGGTCGGTCCGGAAGGTCGCGGTGGCGAGGGTGGTGTGGGCCAGCCGCAGGGCCGAGCGCAGCGCGGCGAACTGGGCCCGGAGGTGCTGCCCGGCCTCCTTGGAAACCTCGACGCTGTTGGCGTACGGGGTGCCGTGCTGGGCGAAGGCGAGCTGGGCCGCGCAGCCGACGACGTGCGAGCAGCGGCCGCGGATCCGTTCCAGGACGGGGAAGTTGCGCTTCTGCGGCATCGCGGCGGAGATCCCGGCCAGCGCGTCGGGGAAGTCCACGAACCCGAACCCGGCGCCGCTCCAGGTCATCAGGTCGGTGGTGAACCGGCTGAGGGCCACCGCGAAGTTCGACAGCTCGGACGCGACCGCGAGGGCCCAGGACCGGGAGGCCACCGAGACCAGGGCGTGCGCCTGCGGCTCCCGGAAGCCCAGCAGTGCGGCCATCCGCTCGCGGTCCCAGGGCAGTTCCTGGCCGGCCATGCTGCCCGCGCCCAGCGGCGAGCGGTCGATCTCGTCGTAGGTGGCCAGCAGTCGGCGGGCCGCGCCGAGGGTCTCCTCGGAGAGCGCCGAGAGGTAGAACGCCGGCGTGATGGTCTGCGCGGCCTGCGCGTGGGTGTAGCCCGGCATCGGGCTGTCCGGCAGTTCGGCGGCGCGCGCCGCGGCCGTTCGCCCGAGGGCGACCAGGTCCGCGGCGAGGGCACGGATGTTCTCCCGGCAGGACAGCAGCTGGCCGCAGGCCTGGAAGTCGTTGCGGCTGCGGTCGACGTGCCAGGCCGCGAAGGGGGCGGTGGCGCCGCGGGCCACGTGGCGTTCCATGGCGAAGAAGATGTCCGACATGTTGTCCCGCGGGTCCGCCCGGATCAGCTCGGGGGTCAGGCCGTCGAGCCGGCCGGCGAGCGCGGCCGCCCCCTGCGGGTCGACCAGGCCCATCCTGCGGTACTCCAGCAGCAGCACCTTCTCGATGGACACGTAGTGCGGCAGCAGGGCTTCGGCCTCGTAGCCGAACTGCGGGGCCAGCACCTCCTCGTTCCACACCTCGCTGGGCACGCCGTCGATCCGGCCGGTCACTGCCATGTCTCTCCCTCGGGGTCGGTCCGGTGCTCCCGGCGCGTCGCGGTGTGCCGCTCCAGCTCGGCGGCCAGCCGTGCGACGGTCGGGTTCGAGAAGAAGGCGTCGACGGTGGTCTCGACGCGGTGGTCGGACGACAGCCGGGCGAGCAGGCGCAGCGCCTGCAGCGAGTGGCCGCCGACGGCGAAGAAGTCGTCGTGCACGCCCACCCGGTCGACGCCGAGGACGTCGGCCCAGGCGCGGGCCACCACCTCCTCGGCGGCGGTGCGCGGCGGGACGCGGCCGGGGGGCGGGCCCGGCACGGCGCCCGACGCGGGCACAGGGCCGGCCGCACCGGCCCGGCGCGGCGGTCTCACCGGGAGCCGGGACAGCGGTGTCGACCGGTCGGCGAGGGCCGCCGTGAGCACCGCCGCGTAGTCGGCGAGCAGCCCTTCGGCGGTCTCCCGGCGGAACAGGGCGGTGTTGTACTCCAGCCGGGCCGTCGTGCCGGACACCTCCAGCAGCAGGTCGTCCTCGGCGGTGGTGGACGGCGGCCCGAAGCCCTCGGCCGCCGTGGTGTTGAAGGCCAGCTGGTAGAGCGGGGGCAGGCCGGGGCCGCGCTGCGGCGCGAGGTACTCGACCACGGTCTGGAACGGCGTCTCCTGGTGGTCGCGGGCCGCCCGCCACACCGCCCGGACGCGTTCGACGAGCCCGGCGTACGAGGGGTCGCCCGAGGCGTCCACCCGGAGCACCACCATGTTGACGAAGGTGCCGACGAGGGGCAGCAGTTCGGGGCGGTCCCGGCCGGACAGCGGCACCCCGAGGACGACGTCGTCCCGGCCGGAGCGCCGGTGGAGCAGGGCCGCGTACCCGGCGAGCAGCAGCTCGAACGGCGTGACCCCGTGCCGGTCGGCGGCCCGCGCGAGCGCGGGCGCCGTGCCGGCCGGGAGTTCGGCCCGCAGCTCCGCGCCGGCGAAGGACCGCCGGGCCGGCCGCGGCAGGTCCAGCGGAAGGCCGTGCTCGGCCGGCAGGCCGGCGAGCTGCGCCCGCCAGTAGCCGGCCGACTCGGTGGTCCCGGCACCGCCGAGCCGCTCGCGCTGCTGCCGCGCGTGCTCGCCGTAGGAGAGGGCGAGCGGGGGGACGCGCGGCGGCCGGTCCTGTTCGAGCGCCGCACAGAACTCGGTGATCTCGGCGTGGAGGTTGAAGAGCGACGGGGCGTCGCAGACCGCGTGGTGGGCGACGAACAGCAACCGCCAGCGCCCGGCGCCGAGTTTGACCAGGCCCGCGCGCCACAGCGGTGCGCGGGCGAGGTCGAAGGGGGTGTGCTTCAGCCGGTCGGCGAGGATCCCGCGCTCCCGGCGCTGCTCCTCCTCGGTGCGCCCGGAGAGGTCGACGACCTCCGGAGCGGGGTCGACCCGGTCGTGGACGACGGCGGTCAGCGTGCCGTCCACGACCCGGAATCCGGTGCGCAGGGCCTCGTGCCGCTCCACCACGGCGGCCAGGGCCGCCCGGATCCGGGCCTCGGAGAGGTCCCCGTGCAGCGGCCACTGGTCCGCGACGTGGTACAGCGCCGTGTCGGCGGCGAACCGGCTGGCGAGCCAGGCGCGTTCCTGCGCGAAGGAGGCCGCGGTCATCCGGCGCCACCGCCGGGCAGGACGTGGCCGTCGGGCAGAACGTGTCCGTCGGTCAGGACGTGGCCGTCGAGCCGGACCGGGTCGCCGAGGACGACGGCGACCTCCCGGGATCCCTCGTACGGCTCCCGGCTGTGGGCCATCCGGATGTTGTCGACGACCAGGACGTCGCCGTCCCGCCAGGACTCGCCGAAGGTGGCCGCCTCGTAGACCGCGTTGACGGTCTCCACGGTGCCGGCGTCGACCGGGGTGCCGTCGCCGTGGGCCGTGGTGAACGGCAGGCCGGTCGGCCCGTACTGGTCGAGCAGGTACTCGCGGATCACCGGGTCCATGGTCAGTTCGTTGAGGAAGGCGATCTGGTTGAACCAGCCGGGCACGCCGGTGCGGGGGTGGGCGACGACGGCGGAGCGGCGCTGCACGGTGCGCAGCCGGCCGTCGTCGAACCACTCGTGCCGGATGCCCTCGGCCGCGCAGTAGGCGTCGACCCGGGCCCGGTCGTCGGTGCCGAAGGCGTCGGTCCACGGCACGCCGACGTCCTGGTAGCTCCGCAGCAGCAGCCAGCCGTCCCGGCGGAACGGCTCGACCAGGTCCGGGGGGAGGTCGCGCAGCACCCGCTGGGAGTCGGCGAGCATGGTCCGGCCGCCGCGCTCCGGGGCGGTCAGGCAGCCGAACAGCAGCACGCCGGGGACCTCGGCGGCGTAACTCTGCTCGTGGTGCATGCACATCGGGGCGTCCGCGGGCCAGTGCGAGGCCGAGTAGACCGTCCCGCCGTGGTGCTCGCGGGGCGCGAACCCCTCCCGTTCGGCCATCGGCTCGATCCCGAGGGCGGCGGTGACGGCGGCGAGGTCCGCGGCCGAGGCGACGCCGAGTCCGCGCAGGAGCACGGCCCCGGACGCCTCGACCTCGGCGAGGACCTCCGCCCGGTGCGCGGCGGCCCACTCCGGGCCGGGGGCGGCGTCCAGCACGCGCAGGCGCGGGGCGGTGCGGGTGGCGGGGGCGGCGGGGCTCATCGCCGCGCCTCCGCGGTCCGGCCGGCCGCCTTGCGGTCGAGGAGTCCGGCGACCTCGGCGACGGTCGGGGTGGCCTTCAGCTCGCCCACCGTCACGGCGCGGTCCAGGGCGATCGCCAGCCGGATCGCGGCCAGCGAGGTGCCGCCGAGCTCGACGAAGCGGGAGCCGCGGCCGATCCGGTCGAGCGGGACGTCGAGCAGTTCGGCCCACAGCCGGGCGACCCGGCGCTCGGTGTCGGTCTCCGGGAGCGCCACGCCGCCGCCGGCGGCCGGACGGCCCTGCTCCCGGGCCGCGGCGGTCAGCGCCTTCTTGTCGATCTTGCCGTTCGCGGACAGCGGCAGCCGGTCGAGGCGGAGCAGGCGGCCGGGCACCATGTAGTGCGGCAGGACGGCGGCCAGGGCCCGTTCCACGTCCCCGGGCTCGGGGGCGGCGCCGCCGCTGTAGTAGCCGACCAGCTGGGGGTCCTCGGTCGATCCGGCGATCACCACGGCGCCGTCCCGGACGCCGGGGACCTGCAGCAGGCGGTTCTCGATCTCGCCGATCTCGATCCGGAACCCGCTCACCTTCACCTGCGAGTCCCGGCGGCCGAGGTACTCGAACTCGCCGGAGGGCAGTCGGCGGCCGAAGTCGCCGGAGTGGTAGAGCCGTTCGCCCGGCCGGTACGGGTCCGCCCGGTACGCGGCGTCCGTCCGGGCGGCGTCGTTGACGTACCCCCGGCCGACGCACACCCCGGCGAAGACGATCTCCCCGGGCGCCCCGTCCGGGACCATGCGCAGCCGCTCGTCCACCACGTACACCCGGACGTTGCGGGTCGGAGGGCCGAGCGGGACGGACCGGCCGGCCGGCGGGCCGTGCATCACGCCGTGGTTGGTGTCGTCCGAGACCTCGGTCGTGCCGTAGCAGTTGACCAGGGGGATGCCGGGGAAGGCGGCGAACCAGCGGTGCACCAGTTCGGCCTTGAGGGCCTCGCCGGTCACCGCGAGGCAGCGCAGCGACGGCAGGCCGAGGCGGTCGCCCTGGAGGGTCTCCAGCACCAGGTCCAGGTAGGAGGGCACCAGTTGGGCCACCTGGACGCCGGCCCCGGTGACGGTTTCGACGAACCGGCGGACGTCGGTGATGGTGTCCTGTCCGATGATCTCCGTCCGGCCGCCGACCAGCAGCGCGGCGACCAGCTGCCACAGCGAGATGTCGAAGCACTGCGGGGCGGTCTGGGCGATGACGTCGCCCTCGCGGACGCCCAGGTCCTCGATCTTGGAGTAGAGGTGGTTGAGGAAGCCGGCGTGCTCGCACATCGCGCCCTTGGGCTCGCCGGTGGAGCCCGAGGTGAAGTAGATGTACGCCAACTGCTCGGCAGCGACGGGCAGGTGGAGGTCGTCCTCGGGGCCGGACCCGGCCGGCCCGTCCGCAGGCACCTCGGCCGGCACCTCGGTCAGCACCGAGACGGTCACCCCGCGGCCCCGCACCGCCTCGTCGACCTGACTCAGCCCCGGGTCCGCCAGCACCCGGCGGCAGCCGCTGCGCTCCAGCACCACGGCGATCCGCTCGGCCGGGAAGGCCGGGTCCAGCGGGAGGTAGCAGCCGCCCGCCTTGAAGATCGCGATCACCGCGGCCATCCACTCCAGCGAGCGCTCGGCGACCACGGCGACCACGTCCTCGTCGGCCAGCCCCTGCTGCCGCAGCGACCGGGCGATCCGGTTGGCGCGGCCGTTCAGCTCCGCGTACGTCCAGCTCCGCCCGGCCTGCACCGCGGCTACCGCGTCGGGGTGCCGGCGCACCCGCTCCTCGAACAGTTCGTGGAACCGGCGGTCCGGCAGCTCCCGGACCGGACCGGCGGAGAGCTCCAGCGTGGCCGCGAGCTCCTCCCCGTCGACCAGGCCGTGCTCGTCGTGCGCCTCGTCCGGGGCGCCGGCCATCCGCTCCAGGACCGCCCGGACGTAGCGCTCCGTGCGGTCGGGCCCGACGTGCCCCTGGGCGGCGGCCTCCTCCCGGACCCGCTCGGCCTCGGCCCGCCCCTGCGGGGTGGCCACCCGGGCGACCAGCTCGCGCCAGCTCCGCCCGTCGTCGCCGAGCGCGTCGGAGCCGGTGAGCACCGCCGCCACCTTGAACGAGGCGGCCAGCCGCACCGTCTCCGGGCCGACCCCGGTCTCGGCGGCCAGGGCCGCGATCGCCGCTTCGGCGTTCTTCATCGTTCGTCACCTTCCGGTTCGCTCCGTCGTGCCGGCAGGGGCCAGGGCAGCCGCGCACGATCACGTTTGTTGGTGGCGGTGCGCGGCAGGTCGGCCAGCACCGCGATCAGGTCGGGCACCGCGGGGGCGGGCAGCCGCGCCGCGACGAGCCGGCGCAGCGCCTCCCCGGAGACCCCGGGGTCGGCCACCACGTAGCCCACCAGGCAGGGGTCGCCGGACGCGGTGGTGCGGACCGCCGCGGCGGCCTCCCGCACCCCGGCCTGCTGCTCCAGCACCGCCTCGACCTCGTCCAGTTCGATCCGGTTCCCGCGGATCTTCACCTGGTTGCCGGTCCGGCCGGTGAACGCCAGCGTGCCGTCGGCCCGCAGGTGGCCGCGGTCGCCGGTGCGGTACAGCGTCCGGCCGGGCCGCCACGGGTCGGGCAGGTACGCCGAGGCGGTCTCGGCGGGCCGGCGGTGGTAGGAACCGGCCAGGAACGCGCTGCGCAGGTGGATCTCGCCGGGCACCCCGACCGGGCAGGGCCGGCCGAGGCCGTCGAGGACGAGCGCCTCCCGGCCCGGGATCGGCACGCCGATCGGCACCCCGGTCGGGAACTCCCCGCCGGGGGGCAATTCGTGGTGGGTGGCGAGGATGCACTCGGTGGGCCCGTACAGGTTGTGCAGCCGCGGACGCACCGCCCGGTGCGCCCAGGCCTCGGCGAGGTCCACCGGGAACACCTCGCCGGCGACCAGGACGTGCCGCAGGTCGGGCAGTTCGCCGCCCTGCGCGTCCAGCGCCTCGGTGAGCAGCCGGAAGAACGACGGCACGGTCTGGATCTGCCCGATCCGCTCCCGCCGCAGCCAGCGCACCACCGAGACCGGGTCGCGCCGGGCCGCTTCGGGCGGCAGGCAGAGCGCGGCGCCGGCGGTGAGCGCCGCGAGGATCTCGGTGTACGCGGCGTCGTAGGTGAGCGGCGCCCACTGGGCGACCCTGCTGTCCGGGCCTATCCCGAACCGCTCCCGCTGCCACTCGGCGAACTGCGCGAACGCGGCCCGCGACAGCGCGATGCCCTTGGGCGTCCCGGTGCTCCCCGAGGTGTGCACGATGCACAGCGGGCGGTCGGCGGCCGGCGGGGCCGGGAAGCACACGTGCTCGCCCTGCGGCTCGTCCCCCGGGGCGTCCTCCGGGGCGTCTCCCGGTGCGTCTCCCGGGGCGGGCACCGGCGCCGCCACCGGCAGGCCGGCGAACCTGCCGTCCGGTCCGAGCAGCGCCGGGTGCGCCGCGACGGCGGCCTCGTCGGCGAGCACGCAGACCGCCCCGGTGCCGGCCAGGATGTCGCGGAGGCGGGCGTCCGGGTCGGCGGGGTTGAGACAGGTGAAGGTCGCACCGGTGCGCATCGCCCCGAGGACGGCCGCGATCCGGCCGGCCCCGCCGGTCAGCAGGAGCGCCACCACCCGCCCGGGGCCGGCGCCGTGACGGTCCAGGACGTGGGCCGTCCGGCAGCTCCACCGGTCCAGCCCGCCGTAGTCGAGCGTGCCCTCCTCCGAGCGCACCGCGACCGCCCCCGGGGCCTCCCGCACCCGCGCCGCGAACTCCTCGTCCAGGAAGGCCAGGTAGTCGCGGTACGGCCGGGTGGTGGCGGGGCCGGGTGCCGGGTGGGGCGCGGGGCGGCCGGAGAGGTCGAGTTCGGCCAGCGGCCGGTCGGGTTCGTCGAGCCCGAACCGGACCGCCAGGGCGAGGTGGTCGGCGAAGCCCTCGGCCGTCACCCGGCCCGGCAGCGTGCCGGTGAGGGCGACGGTGAACTCCGCCGGCCCGGTCACGGCCAGGGTCAGCCGGCCCTCGGGGTCGGGCGGGGAGTCGACGCTCACCTGTTCCGCGACGCCCGGCAGTTCCAGGGCCGCGGCCGGCAGGTCGTGCCCGGCGAAGACGGCGCGGATCGGGAAGGCCGGTGTGTCCGGGCCGGCGTCCGGCGCCGTGCGCACCGCGGCGGCCAGCCGGGCGGAGGTCGGGGCGCCGGCGAGGTCCACGCGGATGGTCCGGTGTGCCGGGCCGTCCGGCACGGTCAGCACGGCCTCGTCCGTCCCGGCGTAGCGGCCGAGCACTGCGGCGAAGGCGGCGAGCACCCGCTCGGCCACGGCGGCGGTCTTCGCGGTCGCTGCGGTCTCCCCGGTCTCCCCGGTCTCCCCCGGCAGCGTGCGGGACGCCCGCTCGCCCGGGAGCCAGGCGCCCGGCACCGGTCCGGTCCCGGGCGCCGGTCCCGTCGCGGGCCGCGCCGCCGTCGCGTCCGGGATCCGCGCGCGGTAGGCGGCACCGAGGTCCCGGGTCAGCCCGGCGACCGACCACGTGTCGACCTGCTCCCGGTCCACCGCGAGCAGGAGTTCGTGCGCCCCGGCGCCCAGCCCGGCGAGGCAGGCCCGCAGCCGGGGGCGGCCGGCCGCGCCGACCGGCCGGGCCGCCTCGTCGGCCGCCAGCTCGGCGAGGACGCTCCGCTGCTGTTCCCCGGCGGAGCGGGAGAGGTCGATGACCCTCAGCCGGACCCGGCCGGGCCGCGCTCCCGCCGCTGCGAGTTCCGGACGCGCCGTCACCAGGTCGTCGACCGCCGCCGACAGCGCGGTGACGTCCAGCTCCCCGGTCAGGCGGGCGCGGAGCACCGTGTTGGCGGGCAGGGCCGGCGCGGGGGCGCTCACGATCCGCTCCGCGCCGTGCGGTCCGTCACGGCCGAGGCGAGCCCGGTGACGGTGGGGTCCTGGAGGAACGCGCGCAGCGGCAGGTCGACCCGGTACTCGTAGCGGACCCGGTCCATGAGCCGCGCGATCGCCAGGGAGTCGCCGCCGAGCAGGGTGAAGTCGTCGTCGCGGTTGATGCCGGCCAGGCCGAGGATCTCGCTCCAGATCGCGGCGATCCGGGTCTCGGCAGGCCCCTGCGGCGCCCGGGTGGCGTCGGCGGCGCGCTGCAGCCGGACCCGGGGCAGGGAGCGGCGCTCCACCTTGCCGTTGAGCGTCCGGGGGATCGCCGCCATGCGGACGAACACCGAGGGCACCAGGCCGGGTGCGAGCAGCTGCGCGGCGTGCGCGCGCAGCTCGGCGTCGGGGACGTCGGGGGCCACCACGTAGGCGACCAGGGCGGTCGACACGTCCTCCGTGACCGCCGCCGCGCAGACGTCCTCCACCCCGGGGTGGCCGCGCAGGGCGTTCTCGACCTCGCCGAGGTCGATGCGCACGCCGTGCACCTTGACCTGCTGGTCGCGGCGGCCGAACAGCTCCAGTGTCCCGTCGGGCCGGAACCTGCCGAGGTCGCCGGTGCGGTAGGTGGTGGCGGTGCCGCGCCACTCGTCCTCACCGAGGTAGCCGAGCAGCGGGAACGGGACCTCCAGCTCCACCTCGCCGAGCGCGTCCGGCGGGTCGCCGGGCCCGGTCAGCACCCGGGCCGCCACGCCCGGCAGCGGCCGGCCGACCGGCACCAGCCGGGCGTGGGCGTCCTCCTCCGTCGTCCGGTGGAAGAGCTTCGTCATGGTGGTCTCGGACGGCCCGTACAGGTTGACCAGTTCCTTGTCGCCGCCGAACAGGCCGCGCCACCAGGCGACGTCGGAGGGGTGCAGCTGCTCGCCGGCGAGCAGCACGGCGCGCAGGGCGGGGAAGGAGTCGGGGGTCAGGGCGGCGGAGCGCAGGGTGCGGAAGAGGGTCGGCACGCAGTGCAGGACCTCGACCTCGTTCTCGGTGAGCCAGCGCGCCAGGCCCTCGCCGACCGGTGTCCCGTCGTCCGGGCGCACGCAGACGGTGCCGCCCGCGCACAGCGGGGCGAAGGCGTCGCGCAGGAACGCGTCGAAGCCCGGGGAGGTCAGCTGGGACACGGTGGTGCCCTCGCCGATGCCGAACTCGGCGATCTCCCAGTCGACGAAGTGGTGGACGGCCTCCAGGCTGCCGCGGATGCCCTTCGGGCGCCCGGTCGTGCCCGAGGTGAAGTAGACGTAGCCGCCGTCCTCCGGGGCGGCCCCCGGCCGGTCCTCGGCGGACCACGCGCGGGGCTCCAGCGTCTCGGGGTGGACGATCCCGGCGCCGTCGGGCAGGCGCCGCCCGGCGAGCGCCTCGCGGCCGACGGTGTCGGCGACGACCGTGCCCGGGCGGAGGGCGGCGAGCACGCCGTCCAGTACGGCGGCGGGCAGCCGGGGGTCGACCGGTGCGAAGGTGCGGCCGGCGGCCGCGCAGCCGAGGACGGCCGCGATCACCTCGACCGGGTCGGCGGTGGCGATCAGGACCGGGTCGACGGGCCGGCCGGCGCCCTCGAACGCGGCCCGGTAGCCGGCCGCCCGGCCCGCGAGCTCGCCGTAACTCACCTCCCGGGGGCCGGACTTGATGGCGCAGCGGGCGCCGTGGCGGGCCAGGCTGTCCGCCCACCGCCCCAGGACCGTCGGCGTTGTCATAGTGTTCCGTCCTTGATCTGCTGGGCGATGACGGTCATCGGGTCGATGCTGGGCAGGTGCCGGGTCAGGCCGCGGGACTCGATCGCGCGGGTCACCAGGTGCAGTTCGGTGCAGCCGGCGACGAACGCGGCGGCCCGGTACTTGGGCAGCAGTCCGCGGACGAAGTCGATCGTCGGGAGCCGGTCGGCGTTGCGCTTGAGCCGGTAGATGTGGTGGTGCAGCTGCTCCTGGTCGGCCTCGTCGGGCAGGACCAGGCGGTGCGCGAACTCGGGCCAGCGCTCGTGGTCGGTGAAGACGCCGGCGAGGACGCTGCCCCGCGTGCACAGCACCAGGTGCCGGCCCGGGTGTTCGTCGAGCCGGTCGAAGACCAGGTCCACCAGGGAGACGCAGCGCGAGCGCAGCCGCTCCGGCAGCAGCCGGATCGCGGGGTGCGCGGTGATGCAGGCCACCACGACGACGTCGGCGCCGGCGGTGAGCAGGCGGTCGACCGAGTCCTCCAGCGCTTCGCGCACGAGGTCGACCGTGCCGGACTGGATGGCCGTGGTCCGGTCGGCCACGGCCGGGTCGGACCACAGCAGGATCCGCGCGGCGAGCTGTTCGTGCTCGGGCGGTTCGAGTCCGTACACAGTGTTGAGCAGTTCGGTGGAGGCCAGCGGGCCCATGCCGCCGATCACGCCGATCAGCGGCCTGCGGGCGCCGGGCGCGCCGGTGCGTGCGGGGGCGTCGGCCGCCGACGGCCGCAGGGCGGTCGGCGGGGGCGTGGTGACGCGTTCTCGGGTCGTCCCAGTCATCCCAGGCACGGCAGGTCGAACTCCTCCAGGAAGATCGCGAAGGTCGCGATGACGAGCAGGTAGTCCGTGTCCAGGTGCGGGTGCACGGTGCGGGCCCCCGTCGTCTGCCGGCGGATCAGCTCGGCGACGACGGCCGGGTCGAAGTAGCCCTGCCGGCGGACGGTCGCGGGCGACAGCAGGTCGTTGAACCACTCGTCGCCGGCCAGCAGCAGCTCGGTGCTGGTCTGGCTGCGGAAGCCGAACTTGCGGCGGTTCAGCACCTCGTGGGGGACGAGCCCCTCGGCGGCGCGGCGCAGCACGGCCTTCTCGCGGCCGCCGGCCGTCATCAGGGACGGCGGGATGGCGGTCGCGTGCCGGACGACGTCCCTGGCCAGGAACGGGAAGCGCATCTCGACGGAGCTGGCCATGGCCATCCGGTCGCCGTGGTCGCCGAGCAGGTGGTCGGCGAGCCGCAGGTGGAAGTCGAGGTAGGAGCGCTGGTGCAGCGGGTGGCGCCCGATCAGCCGGTCCGGGTCGACCAGGCGCTGGGTGGTCACCGAGAAGCGGTCGAACTCCTCGGCCAGCGGGCCGCTGTAGAGCTGGCGGCGCAGGTCGTGGGCGGGGAGCTGGTCGGTCTCGTACCGCAGGTCGAGGCCCCACATCCGGTGCGCGGCCTCGCGTTCGAGCTGCTCCTCCAGGAGGTCGCCCGGGCCGCGGTCCGGGCCGCCGGTGTCGAAGAGGTAGCCGGGGTAGCCGCCGAACAGCTCGTCGGCGCCCTCGCCGCTGAGCACCGCGACCGTGCCGGTGGCGCGGACCTTGCGGGCCAGCAGCATCGAGCAGACGTTGTAGGACTCCTTCACCGGGGTCTCGGCGTGCCGGACCATGCCGGCGAGCAGGCCGGCGGTGTCGGCGGCGTCCACCGGCACCTCGTGGTGGCGGGTGCCGATCTTGCCGGCGACCAGCCGCTGGTAGCGCGCCTCGTCGATGCTGCTGCCGGGGAAGGTGACCGCGTAGCTGGGCCACGGGTGGTCGGGGCGTTCGGCGGCCATGAGTCCGCCGATCAGGCTGGAGTCCAGGCCGCCGCTGAGGTACATCCCGACCGGGACGTCGGCGACCGAGCGGGAGCGGACGGCCGCTTCGAGCAGGTCCCTGGTCCGGTCGGCGTGCCCGTCGAGGACGCGCGGGTCGGCGAGCGCGGCCGCGTCCCGCCGGCGCGCCTCGTCGTCCCAGAGCGGGTAGTCGAGGTCCCAGTAGCGCTCGGTGCGGTGCCCCGAGCGGTCCGCGACGAGCCGCTCGCCGGGGCGCAGCGACCGGATGCCCTCGAACATCGTCCGGGGGCTGACCAGTCCGGGCAGCGAGAGCACCTGGTCGAGTCCGCGCAGGTCGACCCGGCGTTCCACCAGCGGGTGCCGGAGAATGCTCTTGATCTCCGAGGCGAAGACGATCCGGCCGGCCACCGCGGTGTAGAACAGCGGAAGAACTCCGCAATGGTCGCGGGCGAGCAGCAGGCGGTCCTCGCGCCGGTCGTAGAGGGCGAAGGCGAACTGTCCGTCGAGGTGGTCGGTGAGTTCGGTCCCGTATTCCTCGTAGAGGTGGACCAGGACTTCCGTGTCCGATCCGGAACGGAATCTGTGGCCTTTTCTCCGGAGTTCTTCGCGCAGGCTCCGGTGGTTGAATATCTCGCCGTTGCACACCGAGACGACGGAGGAATCCGGCGTGCTGTGGGGCTGTCCGCCGCCGGCCAGGTCGACCAGCGACAAGCGGCGGAATCCGGCGGTGAACGCGCCGGTCCGACAGGTGGTGTGCGCGTCTGGTCCCCGGTGCACCAGCACGTCGGTCATGGCCGTCAGGACGTCGGGGTCCAGGCCGGCCGGGTCGTCGGGTCCGTAAACCCCGGCTATTCCGCACATCGAGCTCTGGCTCCTATCACCCGGTCGCTCACGCGAATCCTGACGGAATCCGCTGCTCCTTCGACATGTCCGCCGGTCACATTAGGAGCGGCACCGCGCACGGGTCAACGATTTCCCGCTCGTCCTTTCGACCGGAATCCCGGCCGTACCGAAGTACAGGTCTGTTCCCGACCTACGGGCGGCGACGTGCGGGGATCCCGCCGCCTAGCGTGAGGGCCGAACGATTTCGCGTGGCATCGACGGGAGGTTGGAGACTATGCGCGTCCTCGGCTACAGCGGGCTGAACGGCGGACTGGAATTCAAGCGGGAGGCTTTCCCCGGGCTCGATCCCCGGTTGCACAGGTTCGCCCAGGGCTACGACTCCGCGGCGGCCCTGGTGATCGACGGCGAGGTGGTGGCCGCCGCCGCGGAGGAGCGGTTCACCGGGGAGAAGACCACCGGGTCGTTCCCGGTCAACGCCATCGAGTTCTGCCTGGCGCAGGCCGGCCTGGGCCCCGACGACATCGACGTGCTGGCGCACGGCTTCGCCTACGGGGATCCGGCCGGAAGCTTCGGGAGCCCCTACTCCTCGGCCAGGTTCCGCGAGGTGTACTCGACGGAGTCGCAGCTCGCGCTGGCCGAGAAGTTCCTGCCCGGCCGGCCCTGGGCCGACCGCTTCCGGCCCGTCCCGCACCACCTGGCGCACGCCGCCAGCACCTTCTACCCCAGCGGGTTCGAGGACTCGCTGATCGTGGTGAGCGACGGGATGGGCGAGTCGGAGAGCCTCACCGTCGCGGTCGGCCGGGGCGAGTCCATCGAGGTGCTCCACACCATCCCGGCCATGCACTCGGTCGGGATCCTCTACAGCCTGGTCACCCACCACCTCGGCTTCGTCCCCTTCATGGACGAGTACAAGGTGATGGGCCTGGCGCCCTACGGCGACCCGCAGCGCTACTACGACCGCTTCGCCACCATGGTGCGGCTGCGGGAGGACGGCACCTACACCGTCCCCGTGCTGGCCCGGGACCGCACGGCCTTCGAGCACGAGACCCACGAGGGCGTGCTGCGCGAGCTGGCCGCCGTGCTCGGCCCCGCCCGGCTCCCGGGGCAGCCCTCGACGCAGGACCACGCCGACATCGCGGCCGCCCTGCAGGCGATCACCGAGCAGGCGATGCTGCACGTCCTGCGCGCGGCCCGCGAGCGCACCGGCCTGAACCGGCTCTGCCTGGCCGGCGGCGTCGCGCTGAACTGCACGCTCAACGGCCTGGTGTCGCGCAGCCGCCTGTTCGACGACATCTTCGTCCAGCCGGCCTCCAGCGACGACGGCACGGCGATCGGCGCGGCGCTCGCGGCGGACGCCGCCGCGTCCTCCCGGGCCGGCCGGATGTCCATGCCGTACTGGGGCCCCGGGTTCTCCGACGAGGAGCTGGCGGCGGCGGTCGGCGAGCCGCAGGGCTGCACCGTCCACGAGTACGCCACCGACGCCGAACTCGCCGAGGGCGTCTCGGAGCTGCTGGCCGACGGCAACATCACCGCGTGGGTCCAGGGCCGGATGGAGTTCGGTCCCCGCGCGCTCGGCAACCGCAGCATCATCGCCGACCCGCGGACCGAGGCCATGCGCGACCGCCTGAACGAGGTCGTCAAGGAGCGCGAGAGCTTCCGGCCGTTCGCACCGGTGGTCCGCGTCCAGGACGCCGGCGACTACTTCGAGATCGAGCCCGGCACCGAATCCCGGTACGCCCACATGCTGTTCGTGACGCAGACCCGCGCCGAGCAGCGCGACAACCTCGGCGCGGTGACCCACGTCGACGGCAGCGCCCGGGTCCAGGTGCTCCACCCCGAGAGCAACCCGCGGTTCTTCGAGCTGATCAGCGCCTTCGGTCGGCGCACCGGCACCCCGGTGGTGCTGAACACGTCCTTCAACCTGCGCGGCCAGCCGATCATCGCGACCCCGCAGGAGGCCCTGCGCACCTTCCTGCGCTCGAAGCTGGACGCGCTCGTCCTCGGCCGCACCGTCATCGTCAAGGACGCCGGGGCGGCGAAGGACGCCGCGACCGCGAAGGACGCCGAGGGCGGCAAGGTCGGCAAGGACGGCAAGGAGTCGATCGCCGATGTCGGCTAGCCTCTTCCAGCCCCGGCAGCCGGCCGCGCACGCGACCCTGCCGCCCGACCGGCCGCGGCCGCCGGTGACGCAGTTCCGGCGCGCCACGCTGGGCCTCGACGGCGCCGCCTTCGCCGAGGGCGTCAACGAGGTCTCGGCCCGGTACGGGATCGAGCCGCAGACGGCGGCGGTCGCCGCGGTCGCCGCCGCCCTGGCCGCCCGTCACCGGCGCGGCCGCACCGCGCTCGCCGTCGGCACGGTCTTCGGGCCGGCCCGGCTCCTCGACGTCGAGGTCGCGTTGGGCGGCCGGACCGCCGCGACGGTGGCCCTCGGCCGGCTGGACGCCGAACTCGAAGCCGAACTCGACGCGGGAGCCGACGCCGGAGCCGACGCAGGATCCGGCGCCGGTCAGGGAACCTCCGGGCAGGGAACCGCGGGCCGCTCCGGCGTCGCGGTGCTGTTCGGGCGCCCGGCCGAGAAGTGGCGGGGCATCGGACCCCGGCTCGCCGACCGGGACCTCGTGCTCAGCCTCGACCCGGAGCGCAAGGAGGCCGGCTGCGAGTACGACCGCGACCTCTACGACCCCGCCACCGTGACGGCCTTCTGCGACTCCGTCCGGCAGGTGCTGGTGGCGCTGCGGGACTCGCCGGACCTGCCCGTGCTCGACGTCGAGGAGGACGCGGCCCCGGAGCCGGACGCGACGCAGGCCGCCCCGGCGACGCCCGACGCCCCCGGACTGACCGCCACCGAGGGCGTCCTGCAGGGCATCTGGGCCGAGGTGCTGGACGTCTCCGCCGCCGAGATCGAGACCGGCTCCGACTTCTTCGCCCTGGGCGGGCACTCCCTGCTGGCCGCCCGGGTCGCCATGCGGACGGGCACCGTCCTCGGCGTCGAGATCACCGTGGAGGACCTCTTCCACCACCCCACGCTGGCCGAACTCGCCGACCGGATCGACCGGGCCGCGCCCACGACGGTGCGCCCCATCCCGGCCGCACCCACCGGCGGCGCCCACCCGCTCAGCTCCGCGCAGACCGGGATCTGGCTCGCCGAACAGCTCAACCCGGGAGCGGCCCAGTACAACTTCCCGCTGTACTGGCGGCTGCGCGGCACCGTGGACCCGCAGGCGCTGCGGCGCGCCCTGGACGGACTGGTGCGGCGTCACGACGCCCTGCGGCTGCGGATCACCGAGTCGGACGCCGGCCCGGTGCAGACCGTCGCCCCGGTCGAGGCGGCCCCCTTCGAGGTCGTCGAGCTGCCCGGACTCGACGAGGCGGCCCTCGCCGAACTGGTCGAGCGCACCGTCGACGCGCCCTTCGACCTGGCCGAGGACGCGCTGCGGGTGGTGCTCGTACGCCTGGCGGCCGACGACTGGGCGCTGGTCCTCGTGGTCCACCACATCGTCTGCGACCAGTGGTCGCTGGCCCACCTCGTCGACGAACTCGGCACCCTGTACGCCGCCGGGGCCACCGCGGCGGAGGACCCGGCGCAGGACGGCGCGCGCACCGGCTACCTGGACTACGCGGCCTGGCACCGGGACGTGCTGGCCGAGCGGCTGCCCGCGCTGGGGGAGCACTGGCGGGAGAGCGTCGTCGGCGCCCCCGAGGTGGACCTGACGGTGCTGCGCCGCTCCGACGCCGGCCCCGGCCTGCGCAGCGGCTGCCACCGCTTCGAGATCCCCGCCGCGCTGCTCGGCGAGGTCGAGGAGCTCGGCCGGCGCAGCGGCACGACCCCGTTCATGGTGCTCTACGCCGCGTTCCTCGGGCTGCTCCACCGCTACTCGGGCCAGCACGACCTCACCGTCGGCACCTCCGTCGCCGGCCGCGGCCACCCGCAACTCGAAGCGTCGGTCGGCTCGTTCGTCAACCTGGTACAGCTGCGCACGGCGCTGTCCGACGGGCTCGCGTTCCGCGAGGTCCTGGACCGCGCGAAGCGCACCGTCATCGACGCCTACACCCACCAGGACTACCCGCTGGAGACCGCGCTGCGCGAGCGGCGGCTCCACGGCGCCCCGGGCTCGCCGCTGACCTCGGTCATCTTCGAGCTGCTGAACGTCGACCCGGTGCGGCTCGCGCTCCCGGGCGCCACGGCCGAGGAGGTGCCCGTCCGGGTCGGCTCGGCCAAGTTCGGGCTGATGGTGACGCTGGAGTCCACCACCGCGGGGACCATCGGCAACGTCGAGTACCGGGCGGACCACTACGACGCCGCGCGCGTCGCCCGGTTCGTCGAGCACTACCTGTCGCTCCTCGCGGCCGTGGTGCGGGACCCGGAGCTGCGGGCCGACCGGTGGCTGCCCGCCGGGGAGCCGGCGGCGCCGGACCGCGCCGACGCGCAGCCCGCGGCCGCCCCCGCGCAGGAATCGGACGCCGACGACGCGGCCCCGGCCTCCAGTCGGCGCGCCGCCCTCGAAACCGTCCTGGCCGACCTCTGGGCCGACGAACTCGGCGTGGCCGCCGTCGGCGCCGACCAGGACTTCTTCGCGCTCGGCGGCTACTCGCTGACCGCGACGCGGATCGTGGCGCGGCTGCGGCGCGAGCTGTCCGTCACGGTGCCGCTGCGCGTCCTGCTCGTCGACGGGACGGTCACCGCGCTGGCGGCGTACATCGAAGCGCACGAGCCCGACCTCCCGGGCCTGTACAGGACCGTCAGGGTCATCCGGCTGGCGCGGGCGGACGAGCACCGGCAGCGGCAGACCGCCGATCAGGAAAGTAGTTGAGCACCATGACCCACTCGCTACCCGTGTCGCCGACGCAGCAGGGCATCTGGCTGGCCGAGCAGGTCAACCCGGGGCAGCCGGTCTACAACGTGCCGGCCGCGCTGCACCTGCGGGGCGAGCTGTCCGCGGACGGGCTGCGCGACGCCGTCGCGGCGCTCGTCCGCCGCCACCGCGCGCTGCGGACGAGGTTCTCCTCCGCCGCGGGCCTCCCCCGCCGCACCGTCCTCGACCACGCCGACGTCCCGGTCCGCGACCTGCGGCTGCCCGACGAGGCGGCGGCCCGGCAGGCCATGGCCGAGGAGATCGCCCGGCCCTTCGACCTCGCCGTCGACGCCCTGCTGCGGGTGTCCGTCCTCCGGTACGCCGAGGACCGGTGCTTCCTGCTGCTGGTCTCCCACCACCTGGTGAGCGACGGCTGGTCGGTGGACGTCCTGCTGGAGGACCTCGCCGCCCACTACCGGGCCGGCCCGGAGCGCGCGCCCGGGCCCGACGAGGCGCCGCGGGAGCCCGCGCTCCCACCGGTGGACGCCGCGACGGCCGCGGAGAACCTCGCCTTCTGGGAGCGGACGCTGCGCGACGCCCCCGCGGCGACGGAGCTGTTCGGCTCCGGACACCGGACGACGACCCGCACCAACCGGGGCACGACCTCCCGGTTCGTCCTGCCCGACGCCCTGTCCGCCGCCGTCCGCGCGTTCGGCCGCACCCACCGGGTGAGCCCCGCCATGACGCTCCTCGCCGGGTTCGCCGCGCTGCTCACCCGCTACAGCGGGCAGCAGGACCTCGTCATCGGCACCTCGCTGGCGGGCCGCGACGACCCGGAGACGGACCGGCTGGTGGACTGCCTGGTCAAGGTCGTCCCGCTGCGGATCACCACCGGCCCGGACACCGGCTTCACCGGGCTGCTCCGCACCGCCCGGGACGCGTTCATCGACGCCCTGGAGCACCAGGACGTCGCCCTGGAGGACCTCGCCCGGCGGCTCGGCACCGACCGGGACGGCTCGCCGCTGTTCCGGATCCTGTTCGGCTACGCCCGCGGGCACGCCGCACCGCCGATGGCCGGCCTGGAGACCGCCCACGTCCCGGTGAACACCGCGACCGCCAAGTTCGACCTCACCTGGAACGTCAACGACGACGGCGAGCGGATCGAGATCGAGGTCGAGCACCGGACCGAGCTGATCGACGCGGAGCTGGTCGAGCGCCTGGCCGGGCACTGGTGCCGGCTGCTCGGCTCCCTCCTGACCGCGCCGGACGCGCCCGTGGCCCGGGCCGAACTGCTGTCCGCCGAGGAGCGGGCGCAGCTCGTCGGGACGGCCGAGACCCCCCGGGTGCGCCCGTCGGCGCCGGAGCGGTTCGCCGCGCGGGTGGCGGCGGCCGGTGACCGCGTCGCGGTCAGCGACGGCACCGGCGCCCGGCTGACCTACCGGCAGCTCGACGAGCGTGCGGCCCGACTCGCCGCGCTGCTCGCCGGGGCCGGGGTCACCCGGGGCGACCGGGTCGGGCTCTGCCTCGACCGCTCCGTCGACCTGGTCGCCGCCGTCCTCGCCGTCTGGCGGCTCGGCGCCGCCTACGTCCCCGTCGACCCCGACAACCCCACCGGCCGGATCGCGTACGTCCTCGGCGACGCCCGGGTCCCGCTCGTCCTCGCCGACCCCGACACGGCCGACCGGGTCCCGGCGGGCCCCTGGCGCACCCTCGTCACCAGCCGGGCCACGGACGCCGCGCACACCGGGCCGGTCCGCCCGGAGGCCGGCGATCCCGCGTACGTCATCTACACCTCCGGCTCCACCGGCACCCCGAAGGGCGTCGAGGTCACCCACGGCAACCTCGCCGCGCTGCTGGACGCCGGCGCGCAGACCGTCGGCCTGCACGAGACCGACGTCTGGTCGCTGTTCCACTCCTTCGCCTTCGACTTCTCGGTCTGGGAGATCTGGGGCGCCCTCGCCCACGGCGGGCGCGTGGTGGTCGTCCCGCGCGACGTGACGCGCGACCCCGCCGCCTTCCGCGACCTGCTGGTGCGCGAGCGCGTCACCGTCCTGAACCAGACGCCGTCCGCGTTCCGCCAGCTCGTCGCCGAGGAGGAGCGCCATCCGCTGGACGAACTGAGCCTGCGCCTGGTGGTGTTCGGCGGCGAGGCGCTCGACCTGGCCTCGGTCCGCACCTGGTGGCGCCGCCACACCCCCGACCGCCCCGTCCTCGTCAACATGTACGGCATCACCGAGACCACCGTCCACGTCACCTGGCAGGTCCTGGACGAGGAGCGGATCGAGACCGGCAGCAGCCCGATCGGCCGGGCCCTCCCGGGCTACCGCACGCTCGTCCTGGACGACCACGGGCAGCCGGTACCGGTCGGGGTGCGCGGCGAACTGTACGTCGGCGGCGACGCCGTGGCCCGGGGCTACCTCGGACGACCGGACCTCACCACCGAACGCTTCGTCCCCGACCCGTTCACCGACGTGCCCGGCGCCCGCCTGTACCGCAGCGGCGACCTCGCCCGCTGGACCACCGCCGGTGAGCTGGAGTACTGCGGCCGCAACGACGACCAGGTCAAGATCCGCGGCTTCCGGATCGAACTCGGCGAAGTGGCGGCCGCGATCGGCCGCCACCCGTCCGTCCGGGGCGTCACCGCGCTCGTCCACGGGTCCGCCCCCGGCGACCGCCGGCTCGTCGCCTACGCGGCCTGCCCCGACGGCACGGACGCCCGCGACCTGCGCGACTTCGCCGCCGGCCACCTGCCCGCCCACATGGTCCCCGCCGCGGTCGTCGTCCTCGACGCCCTGCCCCTGACCCGCAACGGCAAGGTCGACCACGCCGCCCTGCCCGCACCGGAGTTCTCCGGCGACGCCGCCGCCTTCGTGGCACCCGGCACCCCCGCCGAGGAGGCCCTCGCCGAGATCTGGGCCGAGATCCTCCAGGTCGAGAAGGTCGGCGCGAACGACGGCTTCTTCGACCTCGGCGGCGACTCCATCCGCGCCGTGCAGGTCGCCGCGCTCGCCCGCGGGCGCGGCCTGGGCATCGCCGTCGCCCAGATCTACCGGCACCGCACCCTCGCCGACCTCGCGGCCGCCGCCGACACGGCCGCCGACCGCGCGCGCACCGAGCCCTTCGAGCTGCTCTCCGCAGCCGACCGGGCCCGGATCGCCGACGGCCCCGGAGCCGGCCTCGACGACGCCTACCCCATGACGGCGCTCCAGGTCGGGATGATCTACCACATGGCGTCCGACCCCCGGGTGCTGCCCTACGTCAACGCGGCGAGCTACCGCCTGCCGTACCGCTTCGACGAGGAGGCGTTCCGCCGCGCCGTCCGGGCCGTGGTCGCCCGGCACCCCGTCCTGCGGACCGGATTCGACCTGGCGAACTACGACGAGCCGCTGCAACTCGTCCACCGCGAGGCCGAGGTGCCCCTCCTGGTCGAGGACCTGCGGGCGCTGGCACCGGCGGAGCAGGACCGGGCCGTCGACGAGCTGATGGAGCGGGAGCGCCGCCCGTTCGACGTGGAGCAGCCGCCGATGCTGCGCCTCGCCGTCCAGGTGCTCGGCGACGACAGCTTCCAGTGGACGCTGGTCGAGCACCACTCCATCCTCGACGGCTGGAGCCTGTGGTCGACGATCACCGAGATCCTGCTGCACTACACCCGCCTCCTGGACGGCCGGGGCCTGGCGCAACTCCCGCCCCCGGCCTCGGTCTACCGCGACTTCGTCGCCCTGGAGCAGCGCGCGTCGGCCTCGCCCGAGGCCCGGCGGTTCTGGTCCGAGACCCTCGCCGGACACACCCTGCCGCAGCTCCCGGCACCCACCGGGCAGCCGCCCCGGCCCGCCGGACAGGCCCTGCGCGGCGACGGCGCCAGCGGCGTGGTCGACGGCTACGGCTGGCGCGACGCGCACCTGCCGGCGGGCCTCGGCCCGCGGGTCGGGGCGCTCGCCAAGCGCCTCGGCGTCCCCGAGAAGACCGTCCTGCTCGCGGCGCACCTCCAGGTGATCGCGGCGCAGACCGGTCTCGACGACGTCTGCTGCGGGGTCACGCTCAACGGCCGACTGGAGGAGACCGGCGGGACGGAGGCCCGCGGGCTGTTCCTCAACACCGTCCCGTTCCGGCTCGCGGTGGGCGGCGGACGCCGCTCCGACCTGGTCCGCCGCGTCTTCGAGGCGGAGGCCCGGATCCTGCCGCACCGCCGGATGCCGCTCGCCCGGATCCGGCAACTCGCCGGCGGACGCGACCTGTTCACGACGAACTTCACCTTCAACAACTTCCACGTCATGCGCGACACCATGGGCGGCGGCGAGCACGCGGACCTGCTCAGCGGCCTGGGCGAGCTGACCGCCAGCCGCCGGGTGGAGCCGGCCGACGTCCCGCTCACCGTCACGTTCTTCCGCAACCCGCTGACGGACGGCCTGCAGCTCTGCATCGACTACGACGCCCACCGGCTGACCCCGGCCCGGATCGAGGAGATCGCCGAGCAGCACGTCCGGGCCGTCGAAGCCCTGGTCACCGACCCGGACGGCGAACTCCCCGATCCGAAGGGCGAGTTCGTCGAGGTGGCGCGCACGCCCGCCGGGCCGGGAAGCACACCCGCCGGTGCGGTGCCGGCCCCGGCCGGTCCGCGCACCGGGGCCGTCGCCCCGCAGGGCGTCCTGGAGCGGTTCGCGGCACAGGTCGCGTCGAACGGTGACGCCGTCGCCGTCGCCGACGCGACCGGCGGACGGCTGACCTACCGCGCACTCGACGAGCGCGCCGCCCGGCTCGCCGCCCTGCTCGCCGGGGCCGGAGTGGGCCGCGGCGACCGCGCCGGGCTCTGCCTCGGCCGCTCCGTCGACCTGGTCGCCGCCGTCCTCGCCGTCTGGCGCCTGGGCGCCGCCTACGTCCCCGTCGACCCCGACTACCCGGCGAGCCGGATCGAGTTCGTCCTCAAGGACGCGGACGTCCCGTTCGTCCTCACCGACCCCGGCAGCACCGACCGCGTCCCCGCGGGCCCCTGGCGCACCCTCGACACCACCGGGGCGACGGAGGCCGTCCACACCGGGGCCGTCCGCCCGGAGGCCGCCGAACTCGCCTACGTCATCTACACCTCGGGCTCCACCGGCACCCCCAAGGGGGTCGAGGTCGAGTGGCGGTCGCTGGACAACCTGGTGGCCGTCGCGGACGAGGTCATGGCCCTGCGCCCCGACGACCGGCTGCTCCAGTTCGCGTCGCTGAGCTTCGACGTGTCGGTCGCGGACCTGGTGTCCGCCCTGACCACCGGCGCCACCTTCGTCGTCTCCCCCGGCGGGGCCGACCGCGTCGGCGAAGGACTGGTCGCGGCGATCCGCGCGCACCGGCCGACCGTCGTCTCGATGCCGCCGAGCGTCCTGGCCGGCCTGGAACCCGCCGACCTGCCCGCGCTGCGCCGGGTCGTCGTCGCGGGCGAGGCGCTCCCGGCGCCGCTCGCCGCACGCTGGGCCGCGGTGGCCGAACTGGTCAACGCCTACGGCCCGACCGAGGCCACCGTCTACGCGACGGCCCACCGCTGCGCCACGGACGGCGACGTCCTGATCGGCCGGGCCGTGCCCGGCGCCGTCGCCCACGTCCTGGACGGGACGGGACGGCCGGTGCCGCCCGGGGCACGCGGGGAGCTCTGCATCGGCGGCGCCGGTGTGGCCCGCGGGTACCTGGGGCGGCCGGGACTGACCGCCGAGCGCTTCGTCCCCGACCCGTCCGGCGACGTGCCCGGGGCACGCCTGTACCGGACCGGCGACGTGGCCCGGTGGACGGCCGGCGGCGAACTCGAGTACCTGGGCCGCACCGACGACCAGGTGAAGATCCGCGGCCTGCGGATCGAACTCGGCGAGGTCGAGTCGCACCTGCGGGCACACCCCGGGGTCGCGGCCGGTGCCGCCACCGCGCTCGGCGAGGGCGCGGAGCGCCGGCTGGTCGGCTACGTCGTCCCGGCCGGGTCCGGCACGGTCCCGTCCGCGTCCGGCGCGCTCTCGGCCGACGAGGTGCGTGCCTGGCTGGGCCGCCGGCTGCCGGCGTACATGGTGCCCTCGGCGGTGGTGGTGCTGGACGCGCTGCCGCTCTCGCCGAGCGGCAAGGTGGACCGCGCCGCGCTGCCCGCACCCGTGCGCTCCGCCCCCGACCCGGCCGGGCGCGTGGCGCCGCACACCCCGCTGGAGGAGGGCCTGGCCCGCCTGTGGGCGGAGGTCCTGTCGGTGGAGCACGTCGGCGCGGAGGACGACTTCTTCGACCTCGGCGGCGACTCCATCCGGGCCGTGCAGATCGCCTTCCGGATCAAGCGCGAGTTCGGCGTCCAGCTCAGGCCGGTCGACGTCCAGCTCAACCCCACGGTCGCGGAACTCGCGCGCCACCTGTCCGCCTGACGGCCGCCGGGCCCCGCGAAAACCCGCAATACCCGCGGAAGCCCGCGGAAACCGCAGGACGCACAGAACCCGTAGCACCCGCAGAACCCGCAGGACCCGCACCACCCCGTCATCCCATCCCTTTTCGCTGTGGAGGTTGCCATGTCCGACGACGAACTCGACCTGGACTACAAGGTCGTGGTGAACGACGAGGAGCAGTACTCGATCTGGCCCCAGGAGCGGGAGAACCCGCCCGGCTGGCTGGACGCCGGGGCCCGCGGCAAGAAGGCGGACTGCCTGGAGTGGATCGAGCGCAACTGGACCGACATGCGGCCCAAGAGCCTGCGCAGCGCCTAGTCACCATCGTTCGGGACGGAGTTGGAGGTACATCTGATGTCACACGGTCTGGACGCCCGGGAAGACGGGTCGGCTCCCGTCCCGGCACCCCGCTCGCCGCACACACCCGCCGCGGCGGGTGCCGGCCGGCTGCCGCTGTCCCTGGCGCAGCAGCGGCTGTGGTTCCTTTCCAGGCTCGGGGAGTTCCGGGCCGGGTACAACATGCCCCGGGTGGTCCGGATCTCCGGCCCCCTGGACCGGACGGCGCTCACCGCGGCGCTCGGCGACGTCGTCCGCCGGCACGCGGCGCTGCGGACGGTGTTCCCGGAGGTCGCCGGCGAGCCGTGGCAGGAGGTCGTGGCGGCCGGCGACGTCGCCGGGCGGTTCACGGTGGAGTCCGCCGAGTGCGCCGCCGGCGAGGTGCCGGGGCTGGTCGACCTGGCCTGCCGCCACGAGTTCGACCTGACCTCCGAACTCCCGGTGCTGGCACGGCTGTTCGCTACCGGTCCGACGGAGCACGTGCTGGTCCTGGTGGTCCACCACATCGCCGCGGACGGCTGGTCCCTCGGCCTCGTGGAGCGCGACCTCGGCACGGCCTACGCCGCGCGTCTGGCCGGCGCCGCGCCGGTCTGGCCCGCGCTGCCCCTGGAGTACCCGGAGCACGCGGTGCGCCAGCGCGCGGCGCTCGGCTCCGAGGACGACCCGCAGAGCCTCCTGTCCCGGCAACTCGATCACTGGCGGGAGGAGTTGCGCGGCTCCCCGCAGGAGCTGCCGCTCCCCCGGGACCGGCCGCGGCCGCCGACGGCCGGCCCCTCGCCGGCCGGGACGGTGCGCTTCGAGGTCGACGCCGACACCCACCGGGCGCTGGCGCGGCTGGCCCGCGAGCACCGGGTCACACCGTTCGTGGCACTGCAGACGGCGTTCGCGGCGCTGCTGAACCGGCTGGGGGCGGGCACCGACATCCCGATCGGCGCGCCGGTGGACGGCCGTACCGACGAGGACCTGCAGGAACTCGTCGGGTTCTTCGTCAACACCCTGGTGTTCCGGGTCGACTGCTCGGGCGACCCGAGCTTCGGCGAGCTCCTGAAGCGGGTGCGGCGCACGGCCCTGACGGCCTTCGCCCACCAGGACGTCCCCTTCGACCGGGTGGTCGAGGCCGTCAACCCCGTCCGCACGGCGACCGGCAACCCCCTCTTCCAGGTGAGCTTCTCGCTGGAGGCGGACGGGGACGGCGGCCTGGTCCTGCCCGGCCTGACGGTCACCGACGAGCCGTTCGGCGCCGGAGCGGCCAAGTTCGACCTCAGCCTCGGCCTCACCGAACACCGTGCGGACGGACAGCCGGCCGGCCTGAGCGGCGTGCTGGAGTACGCCGAGGACCTGTTCGACCGGGCCACGGTCGAGGCCCTGGCCCGCCGCTGGCAGCTGCTGCTCGCCGGGGCGCTGGCCGAGCCGGCGCGGCCGGTCGGCGAACTCCCGGTGATGGACGCGGCCGAGCGGCAGTGGCTGCTCGACCTGGGCAACGGGCCCGAGGGCGTGCTGCCCGAGGTGCGGCCGTCGGCGGTCGAGCGCTTCGCGGCGCAGGTCGCGGCGGCCGGCGACCGCGTCGCCGTCAGCGACGGCACCGGCACCGGCACTGGCACCCGGCTGACCTACCGGCAGCTCGACGAGCGCGCCGGCCGGATCGCGGCCCTGCTGGCCGAGGCCGGCGTCCGGCGCGGCGACCGCGTCGGGCTCTGCCTCGGCCGTTCCGTCGACCTGGTCGCCGCCGTGCTCGGCGTGCTGCGGCTCGGCGCCGCCTACGTCCCCGTCGACCCCGACTACCCGCCGGCCCGGCTGGAGTTCGTCCTCGGCGACGCCCGGGTCCCGATCGTCCTGACCGACCCCGGGGCCCGCGACCGCGTCCCGGACGGGCCGTGGCGCACCCTCGACGTCACCCGGACGACCGACGCCGCCGCTCCGGCGCCGGTGCTGCCCGGGCCCGCCGAACTCGCCTACGTCATCTACACCTCGGGCTCCACCGGCCGGCCGAAGGGCGTCGAGGTCACCCACGGCAACCTCGCCGTGCTCCTGGCCTCCACGCAGCTCCTCTCGGACGCGTCGGACACCGACGTGTGGACGCTGTTCCACTCGCTCGCCTTCGACTTCTCGGTCTGGGAGATCTGGGGCCCGCTGGCCTTCGGCGGCCGCCTGGTCGTCGTCCCCCGCGAGGCGGGGATGGACCCGGACGCGCTGCACGCGCTGCTGGCCCGTGAAGGGGTCACCGTCCTGAGCCAGACGCCGTCCGCCTTCCGGCAGTTCGTGGCCCGGGAGGAACGGCACCCGCTGGACGCGCTGCGGCTGCGGATGGTCGTGCTCGGCGGCGAGGCGCTCGACCTCGCGACCGTCGGCAAGTGGCAGCGCCGGTACCCCGCGGACACCACCCGGCTGGTGAACGCCTACGGCGCCACCGAGAACACGGTGCTCACGACCTGGCGGGTGATGCCCGGTGTGGAAGCCGCGACCGCCACCGGCAGCGCGACCGGGGGCAACGTCTCCCCCATCGACGGGACCATCCCGGGCTGGCGGCTGGTCGTCCTGGACGCCCGCGGCGAGCCGTCGCCCACCGGGGTCGTCGGCGAGATCCACGTCGGCGGTCCCGGCGTGGCCCGCGGCTACCTCGCCCGCCCCGCGCTGACCGCCGAGCGCTACCTCCCGGACCCGTTCGGCGCCGAACCCGGCGGCCGGCTCTACCGCACCGGCGACCTCGGCCGCTGGAACGCCGCCGGTGAACTGGAGTACTGCGGCCGCACCGACGACCAGGTCAAGATCCGCGGCTTCCGGATCGAACTCGGCGAGGTCGAGGCCGCGATCGCCCGGCACCCGTCCGTCCAGGGCGTCACCGTGGTCGTCCACGAGTCCGCCCCCGGCGACCTCCGGCTCGTCGCCTACGCGGCCTGCCCCGACGGCGCGGCCACCCACGACCTGCGCGACTTCGCCGCCCGCCACCTGCCCGCCCACATGGTCCCCGCCGCCGTCGTCGTCCTGGACGCCCTCCCGCTGACCCGCAACGGCAAGGTCGACCGCGCCGCCCTGCCCGCGCCGGAACTCTCCGCCCGCTCCGCCGGCCGGGAGCCCGCGAACGCCACCGAAGCCGCCCTGTGTGCCCTGTTCGCCGAGGTCCTGGAGGTCGACCGGGTCGGCGTCGAGGACGCCTTCTTCGAACTCGGCGGGCACTCGCTGCTGGTCATCCGGCTGGTCGACCGGATCCGCTCCGCCCTCGGCGTGGAACTGTCCATCCGGGCCGTGTTCGAGGCCGCGACCCCGGCCGGCCTGGCCGCGCTCGTCGACCTCGGGCAGCAGGCCCGCCCGGCCGTGCGCCCCACCGCCCGCCCGGACCGCCTGCCGCTGTCCTTCGCCCAGCGCCGCCTGTGGTTCCTCAACGAGCTCGACGGCGGGGCCGCCTACAACATCCCGTACGCGGCCCGCCTCTCCGGCGCCCTGGACGTCGGGGCGCTCACCGCCGCCCTGGCCGACGTCGTCGACCGGCACGAGTCGCTGCGCACCGTCCTGCCCACCGAGGACGGCCGGCCCTGGCAGCAGGTGCTGACCGGCCGGGCGGCCCGGACGGAACTCACCGTCACCGACACCACGCCGGACGCGCTGGACGCCGAACTCGCCGAGGAGAGCCAGAAGGTCTTCCGGCTCACCACCGAACCCGCCCTGCGCGCCCGACTGTTCCGCCTCGCCCCGGACGAGCACGTCCTCCTGCTGGTCGTCCACCACGTGGCCTGCGACGGCTGGTCCCTGGAACCGCTGCTCGACGACCTCGCCGAGGCCTACGCGGCGCGCCGCACCGGCACCGCACCGGCCCGGCCGCCACTGCCCGTCCAGTACGCCGACTTCACGCTCTGGCAGCGGGACCTGCTCGGCGCCGAGGACGACCCGGCGAGCCGGCTCTCCCAGCAGACCGAGTACTGGCGCCGGGCGCTGGCCGGCATTCCCGACCAGCTCGCGCTGCCCTTCGACCGGCCGCGCTCGGGCACCGTCAGCCTGCGCGGCGGGGAGGTCGCGATCGAGGTCGGGCCGGCCCTGCACGCCGCCCTGACCGCCGTCGCGCGGGCCCACGACTGCACCGTGTTCATGGCGCTGCAGGCCGCGGTGGGCGTGGTGCTGTCCCGCTCCGGCGCCGGGCCCGACATCCCGCTGGGCACGGCCACCTCCGGGCGCGCCGACGCCGTGCTGGACGGCCTCGTCGGCTTCTTCGCCAGCACCCTGGTGCTGCGCACCGACCTCTCGGGCGACCCGACCTTCACCGAACTCCTCGGCCGGGTCCGGGAGACCGACCTCGGCGCCTACGCCCACCAGGACGTCCCGTTCGAGACCCTGGTCGAGGCGCTCAACCCGGCCCGGGTCCCCGGCGCCAACCCGCTGTTCCAGGTGAGCGTCTCCATGCTGAACAGCATCAGCGCGGAGCTCGCCCTCCCGGGGCTGGCGGTCGCCCCGCTCGACCTGAGCATGGGGATCTCCGCCTTCGACCTGTCCTTCGTGTTCGGCGAACGCCCGGGCGCCGACGACGCGGCCGGACCGGCCACCGGCCTGGTCGCCGCGATCGGGTACGACGCCGACCTGTTCGACCACGCCACGGTCGAGGGCATCGCCGACCGGCTGGTGCTGGTGCTGGAGGCGATGGCCGCCGACCCGGGCCGCCGGGTCGGCGAGGTGGAGCTGCTGAGCACCCGGGAGCGGCAGCGGGTCCTGCGGGACTGGAACGACACCGCCACCGAGGTGCCGGCGGGCACGGTGCCCGAGCTGTTCGCCGCCCGCGCCGCGCACACCCCCGCCGCCCCGGCGGTGCGGTACCTGGACACCGAGCTGACGTACGCCGAACTCGACGCCCGCGCCAACCGGCTGGCGCACGAGCTGATCGCCCGCGGCATCGGGCCGGGCCGGCTGGTGGCCCTCGCCCTGCCGCGCTCGGAGCAGGTCGTGGTGGCCCTGCTCGCGGTCCTGAAGGCCGGGGCGGCCTACCTCCCGGTCGACCCGTCCTACCCCGCCGACCGCGTCGCGTTCATGCTCGACGACGCGGCCCCGGCCTGTGTGCTCAGCACCGGGGAGGTCGCCGCCGCCCTGCCCGGCGGCCCCGGCCTCCCGGTCCTGGCGCTGGACGACGAGGACGTGCGGCGCTCGGTCGCGGACCGGCCGGCCACCGCGCCCGCCGACGCGGACCGCACCGCACCGCTGCTCCCCGCCCACCCGGCGTACGTCATCTACACCTCGGGCTCCACCGGCCGGCCGAAGGGCGTGGTGGTCTCCCACCGCGGCATCCCCAGCATGGTGAGCACCCAGGCGGCGACGCTCGGCGTCGACGGCGACAGCAGGGTGCTGCAGTTCGCCTCGATGAGCTTCGACGCCTCCGTCTGGGACACCTGGATGGCACTGCTGACCGGCGGGTGCCTGGTCGTCGTCCCGGAGTCCGACCGGGTCCCCGGCCCGGCCCTGGCCGACTTCCTGCGCGTCCACGGCATCACCCACGCCACCCTGCCGCCCGCCGTGGTCCTCGCCACCGAGTTCGACGAGGACGTCGCCGGGGTCACGCTGATCACCGCCGGTGAGGCCTGCACGCCCGCCGTCCTCGACGCGGCCCGCCACTTCGCGAAGGTGGTCAACGCCTACGGCCCCACCGAGTCCACGGTGTGCGCGACCGTGCGTGCCGTCGACGGGGTGCCGCAAGCCGTCCCGATCGGCCGGCCGGTGGCGAACACCCGGGTGTACGTGCTGGACGCGCGGCAGCGCCCCGTCCCGCCCGGCGTGCCCGGGGAGCTGTACCTCGCGGGCGCCGGACTGGCCACCGGCTACCTGAACCGGCCCGCGCTGACCGCCGAGCGCTTCCTGCCCGACCCCTTCGGCACGCCCGGTGGCGGGAGGCTGTACCGCACCGGCGACCTGGTGCGGTGGACCGCGGACGGCGAGCTGGTCTTCCTCGGCCGGACGGACGAGCAGATCAAGATCAGGGGCTTCCGCGTCGAGCCCGGCGAGGTCGAGGCGGTGCTCACCGGCCACCCGGAGGTCGCCCACGCCGCGGTGATCGCCCGCGAGGACCGACCGGGGGACGTCCGGCTGGTGGCCTACGCCGTCCTGGCGGACGGTCAGGACGCCCAGGACGCCCAGGACCCACAGGACGCCCAGGACCCACAGGACCCGCAGGCCCAGCAGGCTCCTCAGGATCCGCAGGCCCCTCAGGACCGGGACCGCGCCGCCGCACTGCGGCGGTACGCGGCCGAGCACCTGCCGGAGTACCTGGTCCCCGGCGACGTGGTGGTCCTCGACCGCCTGCCGCTGACGCCCAGCGGGAAACTGGACCGCAAGGCCCTGCCCGCCCCCGCGGCCGACGGCCCCGCGGCGAACGGCCCCGCCGGGGCCGGCCCGGACGGCGGCGACGCCCCGGACGACCCGCGGGTGGCCGTCCTGGTCCGGCTGTTCGCGCAGGAGCTCGGGCTGGACCGGGTCGGCCCGGACGACTCGTTCTTCGAACTGGGCGGTCACTCGCTGCTGGCGACCCGCCTGACCGGCCGGATCCGCGCCCTGCTCGGCGCCGAGATCGGCATCGCGACGCTGTTCGAATCGCCCACCGCCGCGGGCCTCGCGGCCCGGCTGGACGAGGCCCCGACCGACCCGTACGCCAACGTCATCGAGCTGCGGCGCGGCGCGGCGAGCAGCCGCCCGGTCTTCTGCATCCACCCCATCGGCGGCCTCAGCTGGTGCTACAGCTCCGTCCTGCCGCACCTGGAGCGGGACCAGCCGGTCTACGGCATCCAGGTGACGGAGAGCCACGGCCGCTTCAAGGCGGTGGAGTCGCTCGACGCGCTGGCCCGGCGCTACGCGGACCTGATCACCGCGACCCACCCGGACGGCCCGTACGTCGTCATGGGCTGGTCGCTGGGCGGGGTGCTGTCCTACGAGGTCGCCCGCCTGCTGGAGGCCTCCGGCCGGACGGTCGACCTGGTCGTCCTCTACGACGCCTGGCCGTACGAGCGGCCGGTGACACCGGAGGAGCTGGACGGCGACTTCGCCGCCTGGGTGACCGGCGAGGTCATCGCGGGCCCGTCCGCCGACGAAGCCCTCGACGCCCGCCAGAGCCGGGCCCTGGTCCGCGCGGCCAAGGGCGTCGCCGCCCTCCTCGGGCCGCCGCACCCGGACGGCTACCACGGGCGGGTCCTGAGCATCGCCGCCGCCAAGACCGTCGCCGAGCGGGGCTCCGCGGCGCAGGCCTGGCAGCCGTACCTCACCGCGGCGGAGCACCACGTGGTGGACTCCGACCACGACGCGATGATGACGCCCGCCGTGATGGAGCAGTCGGGGCCGCTGGTGACGGCCGCCCTGACCGCCCTGCCGGCCCTGCCGGGCACCCCGGCGCCGTCGGGAACGGAGGCCGACCGTGGCTGACCACCGCGACCCCGCCCCTGCCTCCGCCCCCGCCTCCGAGCAGGACGTCGACCGGGACGTCGACCCCGACCTGGACATCCCGGACCCCCGCGATCCGCGCCCGCTCGGCGACGACCGCCTGGTCTTCATCCGCCCGGTCCTCGAACCGGGCGGGAAGGTCGTCGCCGGGAACTTCTCCTACTACGACGCCTCCGAGGACACCGCCGGCTTCGAGGAGGCCCGGGTCCGCTACGCGTTCGGCAGCGAACGGCTGTTCATCGGCCGCTACTGCTCCATCGCCGCGGGCGTGACCTTCGTGATGGCCGGCGCGAACCACGTCTTCGACGGTCCGACGGGCTACCCCTTCTTCAGCTTCGAGGGCGACTGGCGCGACGGCCTGATCGACGACCTGATCGCCCGGGGGCCCGGCCGCAAGGGCGACACCCGGATCGGCAACGACGTCTGGATCGGCCGCGGCGCCACGATCATGCCCGGGGTGACCGTCGGCGACGGCGCCATCATCGGCGCCGGCGCGCTGGTCGCCTCCGACGTGGAGCCGTACCGGATCGTCGGCGGCAACCCGGCGAGGGTGATCCGCGCCCGCTACGGCCCCGAGGACGTCGAACGGCTGCTCACCGCCCGCTGGTGGGACTGGCCGGTGGCGGCCGTCTCCCGGCACCTCCCGGAGCTGGTCCTCGGCCGGCCCGAACAGATCCTGTCCATCGCCCGGGCCGAGCGGCTACTCGGCCCGGAGCCGGCCACCACCCAGGGAAGCGCGTCATGACGAACCCGACCGGAAGCCTCGCCGCCCCGCCGGCGGTCGACCTCGCGGACCCGGCCCTGTACGGGGCCGGCGACCCGGAGTCCGTGTGGGCCGCGCTCCGCCGCGACCACCCCGTCCACTGGAACGACTCCCCGACGGGCGGCGGCTTCTGGGCCGTCACCCGGCACGCCGACGTCCAGCGGGTGCTCAAGGACACCGCGACCTTCACCTCCGCCCAGGGCATGCGGATCGGCCACAACCCGACCGCCACCGCCGAGGCCGCCGGGAAGATGCTCATCGTCACCGACGCGCCCCGGCACGGCAGGATCCGACGGGTCATCAGCTCCGCGTTCACCCCCCGCACCGTCGCCCGCCTGGAACAGAACATGCGGACGATCGTGCGCGAGGAACTGGAGCCGCTGCTCGCCGGTGAACCCCGCGAGTTCACCGACTTCGCCGCCGTCCTGCCGGTGGCGGTGATCTGCGACCTGCTGGGCGTGCCGAAGAGCGACTGGGCGTTCATGCTGAACTCCACCCGGGCCGCCTTCGGGGCCTCCGAGGTCGATCCGATCGCCCGGCTCGAAGCGCACGCCGGCATGCTCGCCTACTACGCCGACCTCGTCGACTTCCGCCGGGACGAACCGGGCGACGACGTCATCAGCGCCATGGTGAACGGCCTCGTCGACGGCGTGCCGCTCACCGACGAGGAGATCTTCCTCAACTGCGACGGCCTCATCTCGGGCGGCAACGAGACCACCCGGCACGCCACCGTCGGCGGACTCCTCGCCTTCGCCGCCGACCCCGGACAGTGGCGGACCGCCGCCGCCGACCCCGAGGGGATGGACGGCGTCGTCGACGAGATCCTGCGCTTCACCAGCCCGGCGATGCACGTGCTGCGCACCGCCGCCCGGGACACCGAGATCGCCGGGCAGCCGATCCGGGCCGGCGACCCGGTGGCGGTGTGGATGCCGTCGGCGAACCGGGACGAGACGGTCTTCGACGCGCCCGAGCGCTTCGACGTCCGGCGCACGCCCAACCCGCACGTCGCCTTCGGCGTGGGCCCGCACTTCTGCCTGGGCGGCGCCCTCGCCCGGACCGAACTCCGTGTCCTGTTCACCGAACTGCTCGCCCGGGCCGAAGGCGCCGAACCGGCCGGCCCGGCCCGCCGACTGCACTCCAACCTGATCTGGGGCTACGAGTCCGCGCCGGTCCTGCTGCACCCGCGCGACGGGCGGGAGCGGCGGTGAAGCCGCTCGCGGACCCCCGGTTCCGCCGCCTGCTCATCGGCCAGGCGCTCTCCGGCTTCGGCAGCAGCGCCCTGTTCCTCACCCTGGGCATCTGGGCCAAGGACCTCACCGGCAGCAACGCCGCCGCCGGCGGGGTCGAGGCGGCCCTCGGCGCACCCATGGTGCTGTCACCGCTCTTCGGCCACCTCGCCGACCGGGTGCGGCGGCGCCCGCTGCTCATGGTCACCAACGCCCTCATGGCGCTGGCCGTACTGTCCCTGCTCGCGGTGCACGGCCGCGAACAGCTGTGGCTGATCTACCTGGTGGCGGTCTGCTACGGCGTGGCCTTCGGCGTCCTCGGCGCCGCGTCGGCCGGAATCCGCCGCGACCTCCTCCCCGACGACCAGCTGACCGGCGCCAACGCCCTCCTCCAGACCGTCAGTCAGGGGCTGCGCATCGTCGCCCCGCTGGTCGGCGTGGCGGTCTACGCGGCCGCCGGCGCCGGAACGCTCGCCGTGCTCAACTCCCTGACCTTCCTGGCCGCGATCCTGGCGCTGGTCGGCCTGCGGGTCGAGGAGTCGGTCGGGGCGGAGCCCGCCCACGAGCCGTTCCGGCGCAGCGCCCTCGCCGGCATCCGGCACATCGGCGCCACACCGGTGCTGGCCCAGATCGGCTACGCGGCGGCCTGCGCGTTCTGCGTCATCGGCCTGAGCCAGACCGTCATGTTCGCGGTCGTGGACGAGGGGCTGGGCCGGCCGCCCTCCGCGCTCGGCCCGCTCAACGCCGTCCAGGGCGTCGGCGCGGTGATCGGCGGACTCACGGTCTCCGCCCTGATCCGGCGGGTCGGCATGGCGCGCACCGCCGGGCTCGGGATCGGCGCGTTCACGGTCGCGGCGCTCACCTACTGCGTGCCGCACCTGGGGTTCGTGGTCGCCGGCGAGGTCGCGGACGGGATCGCCATCACCTGGATCATGGTGGTGCTGTCGTCCGCGGCGCAGCTGCACACGCCGCCCCGGCTCCAGGGCCGCGTCAACGCCATGTGCACGATGCTGGTGCTGGTCCCGCAGTCGCTGTCGCTCGCCGCCGGCACGGTCCTCATCGACCGGTTCGACTACCGGACCCTGCTGGTCGTGATGGCGGCGGTCACCGCGGCCTGCGCCGCCGTCCTGCTGCTGAGGCCCGCCGTCGCACTCACCGAGCGGGCGTTCGTGACCTCCGCGCCCACCGGACCGGCGGACCGGCGGACCGGGACGCCGCCGACTCCGGCCCTGCGGCCAGGCGTTGAGACCGCCGGCCGGTCCCGTCCCGGCAGTCGGAGCGGGAAGAATCGGGCGCCGAAGAAAACCTGACGGCTTGTCATGACTGAAACACAGTTCGACCGGGCATAACTCTCTCAGCCCGCCGAGGGTCCCGGCTGAAGCTCCCCCACGAGCCCAACCGGGACCAAGGCCGGCGACCGGGCCTGGACGTGACTCCCCCCACGGAGTGGCGCCCAGGCCCGCATGGTGTTCAACCAGCGACACGCAGCGTACTTGTCATATCGACGTAGCGCTACTGTGCCGTTCCCCTCCGTCCGTCGAACCACCCGGAACCGGCCGTTCCGCACACCCCGCGCCGCCGCCCGGAGTTGGGCACCTCCACCACGCCCGCCCCGGAGCAGCGGGGCGCCCGGCGCCCCCTCGACCACGTCGCGCACCAGGCACGACGCACCGCACACCGGCCGCGCGGCGGGAGCCGCCGAACCCGTTGACAGGCCCCCGGCGGACTCCTAGCGTGGCGCAGTCGATCACCCGCACGTAGGGACTGCTGATGGCCGAGCCCCGCCCGTACGACCTCGTCCTGTTCGGTGCCACCGGGTTCACCGGCGGGCTCACCGCCGAGTACCTGGCCACGGCCGCGCCCGAGGACTGCCGCTGGGCGCTCGCCGGCCGGGACGAGGGCAGGCTCGCCGCCGTCCGGGCGCGGCTGGCACGGATCGACCCGCGCTGCGCCGACCTCCCCCTGCTGGTCGCGGACGCCGCGGACGCGAAGGCGCTGCGCGCCGTCGCCGCGGACACCCGGGTGGTGATCTCCACCGTCGGCCCGTACCTGCGGCACGGCGAGCCGCTGGTGGCGGCCTGCGCCGACAGCGGCACCGACTACGTCGACCTCACCGGCGAGCCGGAGTTCGTCGACCGGATGTACCTCCGGCACCACGAACGGGCGGTGGCCACCGGCGCGCGGCTGGTGCACGCCTGCGGCTTCGACTCCGTGCCGCACGACCTCGGCGTGCTGTTCACCGTCGAGGAACTCCTGCGCCGCGGCGGCCCGGCGGGCCGGATCTCCGTCGAGGGCTTCGTCCGCGCCGGCGGCACCATCTCCGGCGGCACCTTCGCCTCGGCGATGACGGCCTTCTCCCGCCCCCGGGCGATGGCCCGCGCCGCCCGGGAGCGCCGCGCGGTGGAACCCCGGCCGGCGGGACGGCTGGTCCGCACCCCGGCCGGCCGGCCGCACCGGTCCCGGACCGCCCGGGCCTGGGCCGTACCGATGCCCACCATCGACCCGCAGGTGGTGTCCCGCTCGGCCGCCGCACTGGACGCCTACGGCCGGGACTTCGGCTACGCGCACTACGCGGCGGTGCGCCGGCTGCCGATCGCCCTCGGCGGCGTCGCCGCGGTCGCGGCGCTCGCCGTCGCCGCCCAACTGCCGGCGCTGCGCCGGGCCCTGGGACGGCTGCGCAAGCCGGGCGACGGGCCGAACGCGGAGCAGCGGGCCCGGTCCTGGTTCGCCGTCCGGTTCGTGGCACGGGAACGCGGCGGACGCACGGTCCTCACCGAGGTGTCCGGCGGCGACCCCGGCTACCAGGAGACCGCGAAGATGCTGGCCGAGTCGGCGTTCTGCCTGGCGTACGACGAACTGCCGCCCACCGCGGGGCAGCTGACCACGGCGGTGGCGATGGGCCGGCCGCTGATCGACCGGCTGATCGCGGCCGGCATCTCCTTCCGGGTCCTGGACACCCCGCCGACGGCCGCCCCCGGCCGGTAACGCCCCCGGCACGGGGCGCCGCGGGCCGCCGCCGACGGTCACGCCGGGTGCGGAGACAGGGGCGGCGGCCTGCGGCACGATCCGCGGGCGAGCGGTGCTGCCGCTCGCCCGTGCCCGGCCAGGCTGCGAGGACGTCGCGCAGGTGCTCCACCCGGGCCCGGTCGAGGATCACCACCGTTCGACCATATGTGTCATGTACAGGCCGCCAGACGTTTGTTCTCGGTCAAGAATCGGGCGAGGGCACGCGCAGGACCCGGTACCGGCAGGCGGTCCGGTCCGGGCAGCCGGAGAATGCTGAATGCGGGGGCCGACCGTCGGGCGGACCGGCGGGTCGGCCCGAGGCCGGCGGATGCGAAGGGGCGTGGGCCGGTGCAACCGGTTGCAGTCGAGGACTGGGCGACCCTCTGGGCCCGGCAGGCCAGGGAGCTTCCGAACGGGCGGATCGCGGCCGGGCTCCTGGTCGATCTCGTCGCCGACCCGCGGCAGCACCTCGCCCGGACGGCGACGTTTCCGGTGACGGCCGCGGCCGTGGCCCTGCGCGTCGAACCGAGCCTCCTGCGGGAGGCCCTCCGAGACCTGGCCGACGCGGGCCTGCTCACCCTGGCCTGCCACGAGGCCGCGGGGCCCGGGAGCGAGGTCGCCGTGGTGACCCTCACCGCGCCGGCGTCCCGGCGCACACCGATAGGCCCGCGCCATGCCCACCGATGACCCGGAATACGGGCCACCCGGACGACCGCGGCCGCCCGACGACGCGCCCGGCCACCCCCAACCGGGCGGGGCGACCGCGACCTGGGTGTCACCCGAGGACGAGGAGGCGATGAGGCTGGTCGCCGCCCGGCTCAAGTCCGCCCACCCCGAGGCCGACCCGGCCACCGTGGACGCTCTCGTCGTGGGCGCCTACGACGAACTGCGCGACGCCAAGGTGCGGACGTTCGTCCCGATCCTGACGGAGCGCCGCGCCAGGGCCCTGCTCGCACCGCCACCATCGGACACCCGACCCGTCCCGGAGAGCTGACCGCCTGCGCACCGCAGGGAGTCCGCGCGGGAAGTCGGCAGGCGACGCCCCCACCTCTTTGCCGAAACAGCAACAAGAGTGGAGGCACCCGCGGCACGCGCGACAGGATCGATCCGGAGTCCCGATCGCGCCACCGGCCGGCACCGGCCGCGGCCCGCGCACAGCACGTCAGCAGCTCTGGAGGGTTCATGTCGCAGCACGATCTCACGCACCGGTCGGTCCCCACGGCGGCGGGCCGGATCCACCTGGTGGAGCAGGGCACCGGGCCGCTGGTGCTCCTCGTCCACGGCTTCCCCGAGTCCTCGTACTCCTGGCGCCACCAGCTTCCGGCGTTGGCCGCCGCCGGGTACCGGGCCGTGGCGATCGACGTACGGGGCTACGGCCGCTCGTCCAGGCCCGAGGACGTGGACGCGTACCGGATGCTGGAACTCGTGGCGGACAACGCCGCAGTGGTGCACGCCCTCGGCGAGCAGTCGGCGGTGATCGTCGGGCACGACTGGGGAGCGACGATCGCCGCGAACTCGGCGCTGGTGCGTCCGGACGTCTTCCGGGCCGTGGGGCTGCTCAGCGTGCCGTACGCCCCGCGCGGCGGGCCGCGCCCCAGCGAGGTCTTCGCACAGCTGGGCGGGGACCAGGAGTTCTACGTTTCCTACTTCCAGGAGCCCGGGCGGGCCGAGGCCGAGATCGAACCCGATGTGCGCGGCTGGCTCGCGGGCTTCTACGCGGCGCTGTCCGCCGACACCATGCCCGCGCCCCACGAGGCGGACCCGCACTTCGTGACCAAGGGCGGGACGCTGCGCGACCGGTTTCCGACCGGCCGGCTGCCCCAGTGGCTCGGCAAGGACGATCTCGACGTCTACGCCGGGGAGTTCGAGCGGACCGGCCTGAGCGGCGCACTCAACCGCTACCGGAACATGGACCGGGACTGGGTGGACCTCGCCGACTTCGACGGCGCTCCGATCACCCAGCCGTCCTTCTTCGCCGGCGGCAGTCTGGACGCCTCCACCGTGTGGATGTCCGACGCGATCGACGCGTTCCCCACCACCCTGCCCGGCCTGGTCTCCTCGCACCTGCTCGACGGTTGCGGCCACTGGATCCAGCAGGAGCGCCCCACCGAGGTCAACCGCCTGCTGACCGGCTGGCTCTCCTCGCTGCCCACCTGAATCCCCGGCGCAGCGAGGTCCTGACCCTTCAGCCAGCGGCCGAGTCGGGCACGGCGTCGAAGCCGTGCCCGGCCGGCTCCGTCCCGTCGGGCGCCTCTCCCCCCGACTCCGACCGGAGCGCGACGGCGAGGTCCGGCGAACTCCCGGCTGTCGCCAGGCACTCGGGCGTCGACGTCACCAACTGCCGCAGCGCACCGTAGCCGAGCTGCCTCCGGTACCGCGCACCCGCGCGGCGCAGCACCCGAATCCCGGCGGACTCGCCGGGCCGGGTTGCCTCGGCCGACAGCGCGGTCTTCCCGACCCCCGGCTCCCCAGCAACACCAACGTTTCTCCGGCAGACAGAAGTTCGGCCATGAAGACACCAGGCCGCCTCAGGTCCGGCCCCGCAGAGGACGAAGCCGAGGTTACCGGACCCCTTTGCCCGCAGAGGCGGTCTGACGCACCTCCGAGGTCGGTCTGCAGCAGTTGGCAGGCGGTACCGGAGGTCTGGCCGCAGTGCTGCAGTGGCTCCGACCGGCCCAGCAGCGACTCCGCGATCGGTGTTCCCCAGCTGGTGTGCTCAGCCGGCCTTCAACCGCTCCAGGAACTCCGGGACTCCGTCGACCTGGCGGTAAGGCTTGAAAGCCGGCGCGAGCTCCCGGACCAGGGCAACGCACCGCGGGGCGCCGATGCGGGTGGCCAGGTCGAGCGACTCGCTGGTGACGGCGAGCGCTTGCTCGACGTCGTTGGCTTGGAGGTAGCCCTTGGCCTGGTAGGTCAGGAAGATGCCGCGTGTCTTGTCCCTGGCGCGGGGCAGCAGGGTCATGCCCTCGGCAATCCGCGCATGGGCCTCGTCGGTTCGGCCGAGGTCCAGGAGGCACTGGCCGGAGTCCACGGCGAGGTCGGCCGGGCTCATCCACGCGCACCAGTCGGGTGCGGGGTCGGCGGCCTCGACGGCGAGAGCGGATTCGGCCTCGGACAGGTCGCGGTAGCAGGCGGAGTGGTCGCCAAGCGCGGCGTGGGCCCTGGCCCGGCGGAGGAACAGCAGGGACCGGGCGGCGGGGTGCTCGATGCCGGACAGCGCGTATCCGAGCTGGTCCACGGAGACCTTCGGCTCGCCTAGCCAGTTCGACTGGTAGGCGAAGTCCGAGAGCACCCCGGCGCCGTGGTCGCGGTCGCCGGCGGCGTGTGCGGACTGCAGGGCCGCACCCCACAGCTTCCCGGCCGCCCAATGCCGGCCCTGGTCGAAGCGGTGCCATCCGCAGGTGGTGGCCAGCGAGGCCGCCAGCAGGTGCAGCCTGCGGCCGGTGTTCTCGCTGTAGCGGCCTTCCTCGATCAGCTCGGTCACCGTGGCCAGATGAGCGTCCATCAGGCGGATCGTGTGCTGGCGCTGTTCGGTGGGCAGGGCCGTCAGCTTCGTGCTGGTGTCCTCCAGCCAGTCCACGAGTTCGGCGTCCACCCGCTTGCCCCCGAGGGCCGACGTGAGGCGTTCGGGTTCGATCGTGGCCCACCGGGCGGCGAGGCCGGCCAGCGAGATAGCGCTGTAGGTCATGAAGCTGCGTCGGTCCATGGAAGCTCTCTGTGCATCGTGGAGGGCTTGAACGGTGTAGGCGGACCCCAGCGGCAGCGGTTCGTCGCGTCCGGGCAGCCAGTAGGGCCAGCCGTACGCCTCCATCTCCGAGACCTTGACACCGAAAGCTTCGGCAATCAGGAGCTGGGAGTCGAGGTTCGGCGTCTTGCGCCAGTTCTCCCACCTGCTGACGGCCGCCTTGTCGGCGCCGGACAGGAGCCCGTGGCGGCGGGCGGTCCGGTCGAGGCGGGCGACAAGGTCGCCCTGCGACCAGCCGCGCAAAACGCGTGCGTAGGCGAGGGGGTGCCGGATCGGGTCGTCCACGGGCCAATCCCATCATCGACGGTGACTGTGAGCCTACTGCTGGCGAAGGCGGGACAACCCCGGGACTACAGACAATGCCTTTTCGGGGACGGCGAGTTGGACTGTACTCGTGGCACACCGAAGAACTTCCTTCACGAAGCGGAAGGACTCTGCCCATGAAGCGACGCGCTGCGGTCATCGGTCTCGGCCACCAAGCGTGTGAGGACCACCTACCCGGCCTGCTCGGCTCCGGCAGGGCCGAACTGGCCGCGATCTGCGACAGCAACCCCGACATCCTGCGCGAGCGTCAGAAATTCTTCCAGGTACCTGCTTTCACCCGGCCCGCCGATCTGCTGGACACCGTCTGTCCGGACTTCGTGATCGTCGCCGTCCCGCACCACGCGGGCCGGGCCGTGATCGAGGAGTGCTCGGCCCGGGGCGTGCACGTCCTCAAGGAGAAGCCGTTCGCCACCTCGCTCGCCGAGGCCCGCGAACTCACCGCGATCTGCCAGGCTGGGCAGGTGGAGCTGATGGTCACCCTCCAGCGGCGGTTCAACCCGATCTACACCAGCGTGGTGCAGTTCCTCGACCAGATCGGCACCCCGTTCCTCATCGACGGCCAGTACACCTTCCACACCGACGACCCCGGAGCGGGCTGGCGCGGGGACGTCAAGCAGGCTGGTGGCGGCTGCATCATCGACATGGGCTACCACCTCATCGACCTGCTGTTGTGGTACTTCGGCCTGCCCAGCCGCGTCATCGCCGACTTCTCGGCCTCAGCCCTGCCCGAGGCCGGCTACGACGCGGAGGACACTGCCGTCATCCAGCTCGGCTACGAATCCGACCTCTACGGCTCCGTCCTGCTCTCACGCTGGGCGGCCCCGAAGACCGAGAAGCTGCACGTCGTCGGCACCCGCGGCTCGGTGCTGCTGACCAAGGGCCACCTCCAGCGGCTCGACCTCAACGGCACCGTCGTGGAGGAGCTCGCCCGGCCGCACGCGCCCGCCAGCGCATCGACCGCCCAGATCGACTACTTCTGCCGGGTCCTGGACGGCGAACGCCCCAACACCTCCGGCCCCGAACAGCACCTCGCCCACGCCGCCTTCATCGCCTCCTGCTACGAGTCCAAGGCAGCCGGGCGCTACATCGACCCGAAGGAGATGCTGTGACCTCAACCCTCGCCCTCCTCGGCGGCAAGCCCGCCGTCACCACCGGCGGCCCGCACTTCAGCTGGCCGCCGATCGACGACACCACCCGCGCCAAGGTCGCCGCTCAGCTGGAGGAGTCAATCTCCATCCCCGGCCGGTCCGGCATCGTCGCCGAGCTGGAGAACGGCCTGCAGGAGTACTTCGGCGTCCGGCACGCGGTCACCACCAGCTCCGGTACGGCCGCCCTGCACGCCACCTACTGGGCCGCGAGGATCAAGCCCGGCGACGAGGTCATCGTCCCGGCCTGGACCTTCCACGCCACCGCCTCCCCGCTCTTCCACCTCCGCGCGGTGCCCGTGCTGTGCGAGACCCGGCCGGACGGCAACATCAACCCCGACCGGATCGAGGAGCTGATCACGCCCAGCACCCGGGCCATCATGGTCACCCACCTGTGGGGCAAGCCCGCCGACATGACCGACCTCGTCGCCCTGGCGAACGCCCACGACCTGGCGCTGCTGGAGGACGGCTCCCACGCCCACGGCGCCGGCATCGCCGGGCACAAGGTCGGCACCTTCGGCCTCGCCTCGGCCTTCTCCCTCAACGGCCCCAAGCCGCTGTCCGGCGGCGAGGGCGGGTTCGTCCTCACGGACGACGACGACACCTACCACCGCATCATCACGCTCGCGCACTACAACAAGCGGGCCAAGACCGAGATCCCGGAAGGCCATCCGCTCGCGCGGTACGCGGTCACCGGGGCCGGCCTCAAGCTCCGCATCCACCCCCTCGCCGCCGCCATCGCCCACGACCAGCTCGCCCGCCTCGACGGCTACCTCGCCGGCCGCGCGGAGATCGCGCGCTACCTCACCCGCCGGCTGGCCCGGATACCTGGCCTCGAGGTCACCGAGATGCCCGACGAGGTGATCCCGTCCTGGTACGGGTTGACGCTCACCTACCGGCCGGACGAGATCGGCGGCCTGTCGATCGAGCGGTTCCACCAGGCGCTGATCGCCGAGGGGGCCACCGAGTTCGACCGGCCCGGTTCCACCTGCCCGATGAATCAGCTGCCGCTGTACCAGCAGCCCAGCATGCTGTTCCCCGGTCACCCGCACTCCCACCGTCGGTACGAGCCGGGCGATTTCCCGGTCGCCGAGCATGCCTATGCCCACACGATCAAGCTCCCGGTCTGGCATCGTGAGCAGGATCTGGAGCTGGCCGAGCAGTACGCCCGCGCGGCCATGAAGATCAGCGACCATCACAAGGAGCTGCTGTGACCGTCACCTCCCCCGAGTTCGTGGCCGGCTTGGCGGCCGACGCCTCAGCCGCCGGCATCACCGGCTTCGTCGCCGCCGCCGTGATCAACCACGACGGGCGGGTCCTGCTCGTGCGCCGCAACGCCGACGACTACATGGGCGGCCTGTGGGAGATCCCTTCCGGGACGGTCGAGGCCGGGGAGAGCATCCTGAACGGCCTGCACCGCGAGACCAACGAGGAGACCGGCCTGACCATCGACCAGGTCACCGGCTACCTCGGGCACTTCGACTACGAGAACAGCCGCGGTGGCACCACCCGACAGTTCAACTTCGCCGTCACCGTGAAGAAGACCGAGCCGATCGTCCTGACCGAGCACGACGCCCACCAGTGGGCCCAGCCCGGCAACCTGCCCGAAGTCAGCGATGCGGTCCGCAGCCTGATCACCTCCTGAGTCAGAGCCGTCAGGCTCTGCCGAGCGGCCCGCTCCTCGAAGCCATCGAGGAGCGGGCCACTTCACTTCCGGAGCCGGCGGGGGCGGGGTCCAGAGCTCCCACCGGGGCCCGCGCGACCGGAAGCCCAGCACGTCCGACGGAAGGCCACTCGCGCCGCCGGCCACCCGGACATGGCGAAGCTGTCCGCAGGGTCGACGTGCGGTCCCTGGTGGACGCGCGGCGCCGCCGCGTCGCCGTCCTCGGCGGGCAGTAGCCGGGTGGCGAGGATCGACATCGGCTCTCCCGTGTCCGGTCGCGGTTCGGAACCACCGCGGGCTACGACCGATCCCCGGCCACGGCCTTCCGCGTGTCGGGGGGTCGTTCGCCGGAGGGGCGTCAGACCAGCCGGCCGCGGTGGCGGGCGGCGGTCGCGCGGACGAGCCGGGCGAAGCGGTCGCGGCTGCGCCGCTGCCGGCCGGCCTGTCCGTCGCCGTCCCGGGCCGCCGGGTCGCCGTCGGGGTCACCGTCGAAACCGGTGTCGAAACCGGTGTCCGGATCGGTGTCCGGATCGGCCGCCGGGGCGGCGTACTCGGCGTGGATGAGCCAGCAGGCGTGGATTCCGCCGACGAGGACCTCAAGGAGGCTGCGGGCGGGTCGGCGGGGGTCCAGCGGGGTGAGGCGCAGGGCGACGTCGGTGAGGCCCGGGTCCTCCTCGACGGGGTAGTCGGTGGTGTCCTCCTCCGTGTCGTCGACCTGATCGCGCAGGGCGACCGGGATGGGCAGCAGGCCCTCGGTGATCTGCATGGCGTGCCGGACGAGGCCGGTGACGGCGTCGTACGGGGAGACGCCGGTCTCGATCAGGCCGAGGACGACGGCGGGGGTCTCGTGGGCGAGGGGCTCGACGGCGTCGGCCTGCTGCAGGACCCGGACGGGGTCCAACCCGGTGGCCTGGGCGGTGACTTCGACGGCGGCGGCGAGCCAGTGGGCGGCCGCGACGGCGGCGGCGGTCGGGTCCACCGCGGAGAACAGCGCGGCCGGGCCGAAGGGGTCCTGTTCCAGGAGGCGGTCCGCGGCGGCGACCTGGACCGGGGACGCGTCCTCGCGGCTGAGCAGGACGGCCTGTTGGGCGCGGCCGGTGAGGTCGCCGAGTTCGGCGGCTTCCACGGCGGCGAGTTCGGTGGCGGTCTCGGCGAGGACGGCTTCGGTGAGGCGGGGATCGGCCAGGTCGTGGAGGGTCCGGCCGACCCGGTGGGCCGATTCGAGCAGGTGGCCGGAGGAGACGAGCACGGCGCCGCGGCGGGGCGGGTTCGGTGCGGCGATCGCGCGGGCGACCTCGCCGATGGGATCGTCCTCCCGCTCGCGGTGCGGGCCGTCGGTGTCGGGATCCGGGGTGCCGGCGGCGTCGGAGGCGCCGGCGGCGTCGGCGGCGTCGGCGGGGTGGGTGTAGGAACGCCAGGCCGCGTCGGAGAGTTGGGTCAGGGCGCTGGAGAGTCCGAGGAGCGCGGACACGGCCCCGTCGGCGGGGAGGACGGCGATGCGGGTGGCGAGGTTGCCCTCACCGGTTCCCCAGGCGGCGATCAGCTCGTGCCGGTCGGGGTCGATGCTGTATCGGGTCACGGATCGCTTCCTCCGGGTGTGTCGCAGTGCCGCACGCACTACGGGTGTTCGGGTGGCCGGTCAGCGGGGCGCGGACGCACGGGGGCGGCGTCCTGACGGACGGCGTCCGCCGGCACCTGCGGCCTCGTCCGCTCGCGCCGCCGCACCGACCGCGCCCGCCGGGCCCGCCCCGTCCGTCCCGTCCGCTCGCGCCGCCGCACCGGCTGCGCGCTCCTCGGGGACCCATCTGCGGCGCCGGCCGCCGGTCAGCACCCAGCCGGGGCCTCGACGCGGAGCCGTGTGGCGTTCGGTGCTGCGGGCGGCTGCCGCGCACACCCGTCTCAGCAGGGAGTTGAGCTCGGCGCGCTGGCCCCGCGTCAGCGCGGCGAGCAGGTCGTCCTGGACGGCGGACGCGTCGTCGTGCAGCACGTCCAGCGCCGCCTGTCCCGCCGGGGTGATCGTCAGCACTTCCTGCTGCCCGCCGATGTGGACGACCAGGGAGTGCACGAGTCCGGCCGACAGGAGGTCGTCCAGGGCCCGGGCGGCGTCGGCCTCGGGTGCGGCGGTGCGCGCGGTGAGGTCACCGCGTCCGTGGGGCCCCAGCCGGGCGAGCGCGGACAGCAGCACCTGGTGGACCGGGCTCATCCCGCGTGCGTCGAGGCGGTCGGCCAGGAGCCGGTCGACGGCTTTGCCGGCCGTCGACAGCAGGTAGACGGTCTGTTCGAAGGGGCTCGTCGACCCCGTCCTCCCGTCGTACACGCCAGGTCCAATCGTCCGGGGCCACCGTGCGCTCGGGCCGGGGGTGTCCAGGGGGTGTCCAGGTGGCGCCCTCGCGGGCACGCCGCACCCCGGGACCGGGGTGAACACGGTCCCTGATCGCCGGCGGGCGGCTGGGGGCGCGGTCCGCGCGGGGCAGTCCGAGCGTCACCATACCCGGGCCCGCAGAGTTGGTCTACATCATTGTCGTCAGACCGTGCCGTGCGACCTCAGGACCTGCGCGGCGTACTCGACGTACTCGTGCAACCCGTAGGTCAGGACCACGGCGAGCAGCACCGCGACCGCCACGGCGGCGACCAGGCCGACGGCCGCACGCGCCCCGCGGCCCGTCGGACGGGCGGGTTCGGGGCCCAGGAGCGCCCGGACCCGCCGGGGCACCGGGCCGGACGTCACGGACAGCAGCGGCACCGCGTCCGGCCGCACGGACGGTGCCCCGGCGAGCGCCGCCCGGGCGATGGCGGTCGCGGCGGTGCGCCGGTCGGCGACCGCGCGGGCGGCCCGTTCGTCGGCCCACCGCTCCAGGTGGTAGCCGAGGTCGGAGCCCAGCCGGCCCAGCGCGGGATGGACGGCGGCGGCGAGGTCGGTGGCGGCCGACAGCAGGTGGTGGCGCCCGCGCAGGTGGGCGCGCTCGTGGGCGAGGAGCACCGCGCGCTCCGCCGGGTCCAGCGCGCGGAGCATGCCGACCGAGACCACGACACGGCCCGGGCGACCCCGGTGACCGGGCAGCGCGAAGGCCTCCGCGTCCTCACCCGGGACCACGAGCAGATCGCCGTCGCTCGTCCCGTCGCCGGCCAGGTCCCAGGCGCGGGCGAGGAGTGCGCGCTGCCTCCGCCACCGCAGCGCCAGCCGTACGGCCTGCACGACCAGGGCGGTTCCCGCGGCGCAGGACACCGGCACCACGGCCGGCCACCGGGCGACGACGCCGGACAGCGACAGGTGCTCCAGGCCGGCCAGGAACGGGACGTGGAACAGGCCCGCGAGGACCGTGACCGTGCTGCCCGCCAGCAGGACCGCCGAGCCCGCGAGCGCCAGCGCGGCCTCGCGCGGCGGGAGCAGCCGGGCCAGCCCGCGCGCCGCGGGCACCGCCGCCCACGGGAGGGCGACGGCGAGGGCGACGACCACCAGGACCAGCGTCACGCCCCGGCCCCCGGCTCCACCCGGCCCTCCACCACCGAGGGCGGTCCGGACTCCGCTTCGAGGATGAGACGGCGCAGGACGTCCCCGTCGTCGGCGGAGAGCGAGGAGACGAACCGCTTCAGCACGAGGTCCCGGTGCGGCTCCTTCTCCAGCTCCTGACGCATCCGGCCCGCCGCCAGTCCGGCGGCGTCCGCCACCGGCGCGTAGGCGAAGGAACGCCCCGGCCGGGTGCGTGCCAGGGTTCCCTTCTCGTGCAGGCGGGCGAGGATCGTCGTCACCGTCGTACGGGCGAGGTCCTGGTGCAGCGCGCCCTTGACCTGCCGGGCCGTCAGCGGCTCACCGGCCGCCCACAGCACCGCCAGCACGTCCGCGACGAGCTCCCCGTGCGGGCGCCTGGCGTCCTGGCCGTCCCTCGACATCTCTCTCCCCGATCCGCTGCGGCCGACCCGCACACCCCCGGCTCCACCCGCGACCGGCATCCGCGGCCCGCCCGGGCCGGGCCCGGCGGGAAGCGGTGCGGCCCGTACGGCCCCGGGTGCGCCCCGCCCAACTCTACGGGGACCCCCATCCCTCGCCGCAGCCCGCCCGTCGACCCGCAGCCCGCCCGACGTCCGGCGGCACGCGCCGGGCCCGCGCCGGCTGCGCCCGCGCGAAGGTCCGCTCCTCGGTTCCCCGCGGCTGGGCGCCCGGGGCGGTCACGCTCGCCTGCGGTTCCTCCCGGAGGGGTGTGACCGCGCTGCTCGCCGGCTCGCGAGCTCACGCCTTCGTGGCGCGGGCGGGGGCGAGTTGGTCGAAGCAGTAGTAGACGGCCAGGGCGGCGTGGGTGGCGAGCATGGCGATGGGGCTGACGTAGGCGAGGGCGATGGTGGCGGCGTAGCACAGTCCTCCGACGCCGAAGCGGCGCAGGGCTGCGCGGAGGGCCTGCGGCGGGACGGGGTGGTGGAGCATGCGGGCGTCGCGGGTGAAGGAGAGGAAGAGGAGGGAGAAGGCGATGCCCATCGCGAGCATGGTGGCCGCGTAGAGGGCGGCGGCGGTGCTCGCGTCGTCGTGGCGGGCGGTGAGGTAGGCCGCGAGCATCCTGGTCGGGTAGGGGATGACGGAGACGGTCAGCAGGAGGAAGAGGTTGGCGAACAGGGTCCGGCGGTCGACCCGGCCGGCGAGCGCGCACATGGCGTGGTGGTTGATCCAGATGATGCCGATGACGAGGAAGCTCACCAAGTAGGCGAAGTAGGCGGGCCATTGGTGGACGAGCTCGGCGGCCAGCGACCGGCCGTGGAGGGTGTCGGGTTCGGGGACGTGGAGGTCCAGGACGAGCAGGGTGATCGCGATCGCGAAGACTCCGTCACTGAAGGCCTCCAGGCGGGCGGTGCTGAATCCTTCCGGCTTCCGGGTTTCGGCGGTGTCGGGCGGCGTGTCGGTCATCCGGGCTCCAGGGTGGTGCGGCGGATTCAGGACGGTATCAACGGGGCGGGCCGGTGCGGGAGCGGGACCGCCGGATCCCGACCCGTCTGCGGGGCGGGCCGCCCGCCGCACCGTTCGGGCGGAATCCTCCCCGATTGCCTTTAGTTGAATTCGAGACATTTCATGTGCGCCCGCCGAATTCGCCACTGAGACGCAGCTCACCATGTCATTCCGGACCTTCGGAAATCGCCGCTGATGAAGCCTCAGGTCGCCCGATCACCACCTCGACGGGAGGCCTGGGGCTGGAATTCGAAGGTCCATCAAGGTGCTAGCCTCTCTTCCTGCGAGCCGGGGGGCAGCTTCTCCTGACTTCGCCTCAGTGTCGACCGAATGCTCTGTGCGTACCCGGAATCCGGGTACCGCCCGCTCGGTCCGTTCTCCTCACAGCCTCAGAGCAGGAATTCATGCCCGTTCAACCCATCGCGGAACTCGTACGGTTCGCGCGCCGCAATTCACCCTTCTACGCGGAGCTGTACGCCGGCCTGCCGGACCGGACACTGCGGCTGACCGACCTCCCGGTCGTCCCGCAGGCCGAGTTCTGGCAGGCGAACACGCCTCGCGGCAACCGGCTGCTGACCGGGCCGCTGGAGGAGGCGGTGGTCTTCAAGAGCGGCGGCACCACCGGCTCGCCCAAGTTCTCGTTCTACAGCCGCGAGGAGTGGCGGGCGTTCACCACCTCCTTCGGCGCCGGGCTGGTCGACGCCGGGCTGCGCCCGGGGCACCGGGTCGCCGATCTCTTCTACGCGGGTGACCTGTACGCCAGTTACACCTTCATCCTCGACGCGCTGCACCACTCGCCCGTCGCCAACGTCCGGCTGCCGATCGGCGGGGCCGCGCCGCTGGAGTCCACCGCGCGGACCCTGGAGCAGTTCGAGGTCGAGGTGGTGGCCGGAACGCCGACGACGCTGTGCGGGCTGGCCGATCACCTGCTGGCCTCCGGTCGTGAACTCCCCTCCGTGGAGCTGCTGTTGTTCGGCGGCGAGGGCCTCTACCAGGACCAGCAGCCGCTGCTCGGCACGGTGTTCCCCAACGCCCGGGTCTCCTCGATCGGCTATGCCGCCGTCGACGCCGGGCTGCTCGGCCGGCCGGTGCCCGGACCGGACACCCGGGTGCACCGGGTGTTCGCCCCGGAGACGGTGGTGGAGATCCTCGACGAGCACACCGACGAGCCGATCACCCGCGCGGGGGTGCCGGGCCGGGTCGTGGTGACGGACCTGCGCCGACGGCTGATGCCCGTGCTGCGCTACCCCGTCGGGGACCGCGCCGAGTGGACGGACCCCGACGCCGGGCTGTTCCGCATCCTCGGCCGGGCCCAGGAGGGCGTCCGGGTCGGGCCGGTGTCGCTGTACACCGAGGACGTGCTCGACCTGGTCCGGGCCGCCGACCCGGCCGGCCGGGCCACCGGCGTCCAGTTGGTCGTGCGCCGCTGGGACGGCCGGGACGGCCTGGTGCTGCGCCTGGCCTGCGACGGAGCCCCCGCCGGGCTGCCGGAGCTGGCGGCCGCCGTCCGGGACGGGATCCACGCGGCCCGGCCGCTGTACCCGGAGGCGGTCGCCGCCGGGTACGTCCACCCGCTGTCCGTCGACTGGGTGCGCCACCGGGAACTCACCGTCAACCCGCGCACGGGCAAGCTGATCCGCGTCCTCGACGAACGGCCGCACTCGTGACGGGCACCGGAACGGACACCGCGACGACGCCCGCCACCAGTGGGTTCCGGCTGCCGCTGGTCCTGCGCAACCGGCGGTTCGGCGCCGTGTGGGCCGCCCAGGTCCTCACCCAGGCCGCCGGACGGATGTTCCAGGTGGGCGCGGTGTGGTGGCTGGTGGGGTACGCCGCCGGCCCGGACCGGGGCCTGGCCTCCGGCGCCTTCCTCGCCGTCGGCACCCTGCCCGCGGTGGCGCTGGCGCCGCTGGTGGCCAGGGTCATCGCGCGCTGCCCGCACCGCACCGTGCTGGGCGTCTCGGCCGCCACCGCCGGCCTGATCGCCCTCGGCACGGCCGCCTGGACGTACACCACGGCGCTGCCGATGGCCGTCGCGTACGGCGCGGCACTGCTGCTGGCCGGCTGCCAGGCGGTCTTCGACCCCTGTCTGACGACCTCCGTGCCCGAGCTGGTCGAGGACGCCGACATCGAGGCCGCGACCGGCTTCGAGCTCGGCACCCAGTCGCTGGCCGGGCTGGCCGGCGGCCTGCTGGGCCCGCTGGTGGTCGACGCCGCCGGTCTGGCGGGGATCGTCGCCGGGTGTGCCGGCGCCTACCTGCTGGCGGCCGCCCTGATCGGCGCGACCCGCTTCCCGGGCGGCCCGGCCGACGCGGCAAACACGGCTGGCCCGGCAAACACGGCCGACCCGGCAAACACGGCCGACCCGGCCGCGGACGGCGGTGAACCCGCCGCGACACGGCCACTGCGCCGCATCCTGGCCGAACTTCCCTTCGTCCGGCGGGTGTTGCTCTGCTTCGCCGCAGCGAACCTGTTCACCACAGCGGTGTTCGTGGTGATGCCCCTGTTCACCCGTGCGGTGCTGCACGCCGACGGCTCGACCGTCGCCGCGCTGGAGGCGGCCCTCGGCGCCGGCACGCTGGTGGGCTCGTTCACCGGCGGCCGTCTCCCGGGCGCCCCGACCGTGGTCGGCGCCGGCTGTCTCGGCCTGCTGGCCGCCGCGCTCGCCCTGCCGGGCCTGCTCGGCAGCCAGGCCGCGGCCGTGGTGTCGATGGCGGTCGCGGGCTGGTGCGTGGGCGTGATCGGCGTACGGTTCGTGGCCCTGTTCCAGCGGCTGGTCCCGGCCGGGGACCGGGCCGGCTTCTTCGCCGTGATGCAGGCGCTGCTGGGTGCCACCTTCCCGGTGTCCTCGCTGGTGTTCGGCCTGCTCGGCGACCACCTCTCGCCGCGCACGCTCTGCCTGGTCCAGGCGCTCGGCGTCCTGCCGGTCGCCGCCGCCCTGTGGTGGACCGGCCGGCGCGAACCGGCGAACCCCGACCCCGTGGCGGCCCCGCAGGGACACCCGTCCCCACCCGAACACCCGCAACGCCCGTCGGAGCAGCAGCACCCGTCGGTGCAGCGGCACCCGTCCGACCAGCACCCGGCCCCGGCCGCACACCCGAGCGGGGACGCACGATGACCCTGACGATCGCCCCCGCCGCCCCGCAGGACGTCGCCCAGCTGCGCCAGCTCTACTTCGACGTCTACGGCCACGGCTACCCGGTCGCGCTCGGCAGCGACCCCGCGGAGATGCGCCGTCTGATCGCCGACCCGCACACCCACTGGCTCACCGCACGGCACGAGGGCGTGGGCCACCTGGCCGGTTCGGTGGCCGTGCAGACCGACCCCGGCAGCCGGATCGGCAAGCTGGTGGGCCTGGCGGTCCACCCCGAGCAGCGCGGCGGCGGCCTGGCCGGGCGGCTGACCGCCGCGGTCTGCGCGGACGCCTTCGCGACCGGCGGACCCGACTCGATCTACGCGACCGTGCGGGTGGTCACCCCGGGCCCGCAGCAGGTCTTCGCCCGCAACGGCTTCCGCGCGCTCGGTCTGCTGCCGAACGCCGTCGAGGTGGCCGGCTGCGAGAGCCTGGCGCTGTTCGCCCGGCACGCCGACGGCGTCCTGGCCCGACGGGAGGGCGTCGACGCGGTGCCCGGTGCCCTGGTCCCGCTGCTGGAGGCGGCCCGACAGAGCACCGGCCTGTGCTACGGCGACCCGCGGCCGGTGGACGGCCCGCTCGCCCCCGCCGGGCGGCGTGCGCCGGTGACCGCGCCGATGGAGCTGATCACCGCGCCCGGGTTCGTCCGCCGCCGTTTCCTGGAGCTCTTCCCCGACCCGGCGCAACGGTTCTTCCCGCTGCACGTCCCGAACGCCGTCCTCACGCCGCCGGACGGCACGTTCGAGGCGTACGCCGACCTGGACCCGGTCGCCGCGAGCTGTTCGCTGGTCGCGGTGCACCCGTCCCCGGCAGCCGTCGCCGGTGCGCTGGAGCCGCTGATGGCGGCCGTCACCCGGGCGGGCGCCGACTACGTGGAGACGCTGCTGCCGCTGGCCGACACCGCCGGGCTGCACGCCTTCCTGGCGGCCGGGTTCATCCCGAGCGCCGTCTACCCGGCGATGCGCCGGATCGGCGACCGGTTCCACGACTACGTCGTGCTGTCCCGCACCAGCCGTCAGATCGACTTCCGGACCACCGCCGTCGGCAGCCCGCTCCAGCCGTACCTGCCGGCCTACCTGACCGCCTGGACCTCGACCTACCTGCCCCTTCCCCCGGCCGAGGCCGCCCGATGACCGATCCCGAGCTTGCCCGATGACCGATCCCGAGGTTGCCCCCGTGAACATCCATCTCGCGCCGGTCGAGGTTCCCGACCCCGCCGCGCTCCCGAACGTCCAGCAGCTGTGCGACCTGGCCTCCCCGTACGCGGCCGGGCCGGACACCGACCGCCTGTTCGCCGCCGCGATGGCGGAGAGCCACGCCTGGCACGCCCGGCGCTCGCCGTTCTACCGCTCCCTGCTGGACGGCCCGGCGGAGGCCGCCGCGCCGACCGTCGGCGAGGACGTCCGCGCTCCCCTGGTGCACGCCAACTTCTTCAAGCGGCACGAGGTGCTCTCCATCCCGCGGGAGGAGGTCTTCCTCCACCTGACCTCCTCCGGCACCACCGGCCAGAAGTCGCAGATGTTCTTCGACAGTTGGACGATCCGCTCCGCGCAGCGCATGGTCGCGCGGATCTTCGACCACTACGGCTGGATCACCCCCGACCAGCCGGTCAACTACCTGCTGTACAGCTACGAACCCGCCCCGCAGCTCAGGCTCGGCACCTCGTTCACCGACAACTACCTGTGCGACTTCGCGCCGGCCGCCCACACCACGCACGCCCTGCGGCACACCGGCGGCGGCCACGAGTTCGACGTCCACGGCTGCATCGCGGCACTGCAGCGCTACGCCGCGGACGGCCTGCCGGTGCGGATCCTGGGCTTCCCCGCGTTCCTGCACTTCACCCTGGAACGGATGCGCTCCCTCGGCCTGCCGCCGCTGCGGCTGCCGGCCGGCTCCCTGGTCCTGCTCGGCGGCGGCTGGAAGGGACACACCGACCGGCAGATCGGGAAGGACGAGTTCTACGCCGCGGTCACCGAGCAGCTGGGTGTCCCGCCGGAGCGGATCCGGGACACCTTCGGCTCGGTCGAGCACTGCGTGCCGTACATCGAGTGCGAGCACCACCGCCTGCACGTCCCGGTCTGGTCGCGGGCCGCGGTGCGCGACACCCGCACCCTGCGGCCGCTGCCGTACGGCGAACGCGGTTTCCTCCACCTGGTCTCCCCGTACATCACCTCGGTGCCGGCGCAGAGCGTCGTCATGGGCGACCTCGCCTCGCTGCACGCCGCCGAGGAGTGCCCCTGCTCGCTGCCCACGCCGTGGTTCACCATCCACGGGCGCGCCGGTGTCAGCCGCAACCGCAACTGCGCGGCGGCCGCCGCCGAACTCCTGAAGGGACTGTCGTGAACCCCGAAGCCGTCAACCCCGAAGCCGCCGACGCCGACGTCGTGAGCCCCGAAGCCGTGAACCTCGCCGCCGCCGACCCCGAAGCCGTGCACCGCGAACTCGCAACGGCCGGAACGCACTTCTGGCAGGGCGCGTTCATCGACGACGAGGAGGCCGCCCGCCAGCTCGCGGACCTCCCGGAGCTCGCCGCCCGCGCCCTCGCCGACCCGCTGCCCACCGAACTGGTGCTGAACGCCTGCCAGGTGCTCGCCGACGCCCTCGGCACGCCGGGCGGCGCCGTCCGCACCCGCCTGCTCGGCGTGCTGACCGACGGCGGCACCGAGCCGGAGGAGGCAGCGGCGACGCTCGCCGAGATCGCCGACGCGATCGGGCGCCCGGCCCTGGAACGCAAGCTCCGGCGCGAACTCGGCGGGCTGCGCCCCGAGCGCCTCACCCGGCCCGACGCCCGGGAGACCACCTTCGAGGCCTGGGCACCGGTCGGGCTGCTGGTGCACATCGCCCCCGGGAACGCGGCCGCCGTCGCACCGCTGAGCGTCATCGAGGGCCTGCTCACCGGGAACCTCAACGTGCTGAAGACCAGCAGCAGCGACACCCCGCTCGCCCAGCACCTCCTCGCCGCGCTGGCCGCCGCCGACCCGACCGGCGCCCTGGCCGGACGCGTCGTCGCACTGCGCTTCTCCTCCGCCCGCACCGAGTGGCTGCGCCTGCTGTGCGCGCCCGCCGACGCGGTGGCGGTCTGGGGCGGCGAGGACGCCGTCCGTTCGGTCGCCGAACTGGTCCCGGCCGGCTGCCGGTTGATCGAATGGGGTCACCGGATCTCCTTCGCCTACCTGACCCGGGACGCCTGGTCGGACACGGCGACGCTCGACGCGCTCGCCGCCGACGTCTGCCGCTTCGAACAGCAGGCCTGTTCCAGCCCCCAGGTGGTCTACCTCGACACCGAGGACACCGAGGACGCCGAGGACGCCGACGAGGTCTTCGCCTTCGCCGAGCGCTTCGCCGCCCACCTCGCCGCCGCGTCCGCCACGCTGCCCCGGCCCGTCCTCGAACCGGCCGAGCACGCCGAGATCACCACCACCGAACTGCTCGCCCGGCTGGAGGAGCACCTCGGGCTGACCAGGGTCATCGCCGCCGACGACGGCTCCTGGCGCGTCCTCGCCGACACCCGCCCGGCGCTGGCCGCCTCACCGCTGCACCGCAGCATCTGGGTCAAGCCGCTGCCCCGCGCCCGCGTGATGGCCACCCTGCGTCCGATGCGCCGCTACCTGCAGACCGCCGCGATCGCCGGCCGCCGCGCCGACGTCGCCCGGCTGTCGCGGGCCGTGCTCGCCGCGGGCGTGCTGCGGGTCACCCCGGTCGGCGGGATGCTCGACGGCTACCACGGCGAGCCGCACGACGGCGTCTACGCGCTGCAGCGGTACAGCCGGCGCGTCAGCGTCCGGGCGGACGCGGCCTTCGCCACCACCGCCTGCCTGGACGACCTGGCGGCCCCCGCCGTCGTCCCGCCCGCCCCGGCCGGCCCGCTGCTCGACAAGGCCGGTGTGCAGGAGAGCCTGCGCACCCTGGCGCCGGAGTACGCCCACCTCCTGTTCCGCAGCGGCGGCAGCACGGGCACCCCGGCCCTGTCGGTGTTCACCAACGCCGACTACGACACCCAGATGCGGGCCTCCGCCGACGGCCTGCTCGCCGCCGGGTTCGACCCGGCCCGGGACCGCGCCGCCAACCTCTTCTACTGCGGCGGCATGTACGGGAGCTTCATCAGCTTCTTCTCGATCCTGGAGCGCCTCAACGCCACCCAACTGCCCATCGCCGCCGGTCCCGACCACACCGCCACGGCCGAGGCACTGGTGACGTACGGGGCGAACGCGGTGTTCGGCATGCCGTCCTACCTGTGGCAGCTGTTCCACGCCGAGGGCGAGGCCCTGCGCGCGTACGGCGGGATCCGGAAGGTGTTCTACGGCGGCGAGCACTTCACCCAGGAACAACGCCGGGTGCTCACCGAGGAGTTCGGCGTCGAGGTGATCCGCTCGGCGGCGTACGGCAGCACCGACCTGGGGCCGCTCGGCTACCAGTGCACCCACGCCGAGGGCTCGGTCCACCACGTCCTGACGGACCTGCACACCCTGGAGATCCTCGATCCGCAGGCCGACCGGCCGGCCCCCGCCGGGCTGCCGGGCCGCCTGGTCTTCACCACCCGCACCCGCGCCGGCCAGCGCCTGGAGCGCTACCAGATCGGCGACCTCGGCCGCGCGGTCGAGGGCGTCTGCCCGTGCGGCAGCCACACCCCGCGCGTCGAACTCCTCGGCCGGTACGGCGACGTCGTCCGGGTCGGCACGTACTTCTTCAACGTCCGGCGTTTCGAGGCCGTGGCGCAGGAGCACCTCGGCTACCGCGGGGAGCTGCAGCTGCTCCTGGACACCGGTGACGACCGGGAGCGGATCACCGTCCGCCTCGACGAGCGGTACGCCCCGGACGCGGCGGCCGCGGCGGCCTGTTTCCCGGCCGCGATCCCCGAGCTCGCCTCCGCGGTGGCGGAGGACCTGCTGGCCTTCACGGTCGAGTCGGCCGACAGCGGGGACTTCGAGCGGACGGCCACCAGCGGCAAGCTCCGCACGGTGATCGACCGTCGGGAGTCCACGGCCTGACACCGCAGGGCCGGGGCCCCGGCGCCCCGGCCCTGCCCGGCCGTCCTCGATCAGGGCTTCGCAAACTGATCTCTAGACACAATCAGTTTGTAATGCAAACCTTGTCCTCATGACGACCCAACCCGTTCAGCCCCCGAGCGACCCCCAGGGCCTCCTGGCCATGAAGCGGGCCCTGGTCCACCGCGTCCGCCGCGAGCAACGCGGGGCCTGGTTCCCCCTCCTGGTCTTCGCCGCCGTGCGCCTCGGCGCCGCACCGGTGGTCCGCTACGGCCAGGGCGACCACAACGGGGACTTCCCGCCGGCCATGTGGTACTGGCCGGTGGCGCTGCTCCTCGCCTACGCCGCGATCAGCTGGTTCTACCTTCGCCGTTCCGCTCGCCGCGGCCTGGGCACCAGGGTCGGACCGTACCTGGCACTGGGCATCGCCCTGGTCGTGCTCATCACCGCCTACGTGGCGTGGACGGTCCTGCACCCGGACTTCCTCGCCGACCTCCGCGGCCCGTCGCCCGTCTCCCCCGTCCTCGACACGATCGTGAGCCCGGCGGGCACGATCGGCCTGGCCCTGCTGCTGCTCGCCCGCATCGAGCGCAGCTGGCTGCTCCTCGTCATCGCCTGCGGGTACCTTGGCATCATGCTCAGTACCGGGGGCGTCCCCGACCCGTCGCCGTGGCGCGACCTCCCGTACATCCTGCTGGAGGGGGGCGTGCTGCTGCTCGGCGGCATCGGCCTCGCGGTGCAGCAACGGATCCAGGGCCGGTCGGCCGCATGACCGAACACCCCACCAGCAGCCTCGACGACGTCGTGCACCAACGCGTCCGCCTGGGCATCCTCGCTGTGGCCAGGGAAGCCCGGCGGGTGGAGTTCACGTTCCTGCGCACCACGCTCGGCCTCACCGCCGGCAACCTCTCCCAGCACCTCGGGGTCCTGGAGAAGGCGGGCCTGGTCACGATCGACAAGGGCTACGAGGGCAAACGCGCCCGCACCTGGATCCAGCTCACCAAGGACGGCAAGAAGGCCCTGCACGACGAGATCGCCACGCTCAAGACCCTGATCCACCAGCTGGAAGGCCTCGCAGGCCCCACAGGCCCCGCAGGCCCCACAGACCTCGCAGGCCCCGCAGACCTCGCGGGAACCGGGACGCACGAGAGACCCGACGGGGAGGCCGCCCCCGGCTCCGGAGCCGCCCCCGCACCGGGCTGAGCCACCTGTTCCGGCCCCGTGGATCCGACCCAGGGATCCGGGCCCGACCGGGCCCGGATCGCCGCGCCCACCACCCCGGAATTCGCTTGCCGCCGGCGCACGGTCTGCGCGGATACTGCGGCATGAGCAGAATCGCGCAGGTCATCGTGCTGGCGCCGTACGCCGACGAGGTCATGGAACCCCTGACGCGGCCGGACGACGCGCGCAGCTGGCAGGGCTGTTTCGAGCCGCTCGGCCTGTTCGCCGGCGGGTGGGTGATCGAGTTCCACCGGATGCGGCCCCGGTCCGGGCTGCTCCGGCACCTGGAGTCCCTGGCGTGGCCGCACCCGGCGAGCGTGCAGGTGCTGATCCACGACGAGGAGGACGACTGCTTCGGGCTGTGGATGATGCGGGAGGGCGTCCTCACGGAGGTGCCGCTCCCCGGCCACAAGCGCTACTACGGTCGCGCGCCGGCCACGGACGAGTTCCCGCCCGAACCGGGGCTGCTGTGGCGGCCGGAGACCGCGGAGACCGCCGTTCCCGGTTGGGTCTTCCCGACGCCCCAGGACCATCGCCCGGCCTGGTGAGACCGGGCGCGCCGACCGGGGCCGCCGGTCGGTTCAGGCCGTCCGGTCGGGCCGGGCCGGCCCGTCGGCCTTCGCCTGCGAGGCCTGAGGGGCCGGCGCGGCAGAAGCTTCGGCAGTCGGCGCGGCAGCCTCCTCGGTGCCCTGGGCGCCCTCGCGCATCGCCGCCGTCTCGGTCTTCAGGATGCGCATCGACCTGCCCGGTCCGCGCGCCGTGTCGGGCAGCTTCTTGGAACCGAACAGCAGGATCACGATCGCCGGCACCACCAGCAGGTCCCAGGGCTCCGGACCGTTGCGCAGCATTTCCCTCACCGGGCCTTCCCTGTCGCTCATGCCGCCAGGCTCGCCAGGCTCGCCAGCGTAGGCTTGACCGATTTTCAGGCAAGAGGGAGGACGGCTGCACGCTCGGCCGATTCACCGGCCCCGCCGGGATCCCGCACCGAGGTGCACCCCGGCGAACCCCCGCCATCGCCCCGACCGCACAGGTGGACCCGGTCGGGCCGAAATGCAGTCGAGACAGGTCCAGCGGTCCGAGTAGCCTCGCCCCATGGTGGATCACGAGCGGTACGCCCTCTACCGGGAAGACTCGAAGGTACTGGCCGCGGTCGGGGAGCACGTCCACGCCCAGGTCGGCCGCGTCACGGTGCGACTGCCCAGGGCGGTGGCCCAGGCCGCGGTGGACGCCTGGGAGCGTGACGACTCGGGCGACCTCGGCGAGGAGACCCGCGAGCAGTACGAACTCCGGGGCCAGGCCGGTGACCTGGCACTGATCGGCCTGGCGATCTCGGAGGGCGGCCGCCCCTCGGGCGAGGAGGTCGTCGTCGACCTGCACGTCGCCTCGGCCGGGGCGGCCTTCCTCAGCTATGCCGAAGCCGCCGGGGCGGCCTTTCGGCCGTCGGAGTAGCCCGGGCCACAGCTGCCGCCCAGGGGAACGTCCGCCACCGGAAGACCGGAGTGACCGCATGGCCTCACTGGCAAGCCACGCCAACGTGTGGGAGACCTGCCTCCAACTCCTGCGCCGCCGGGGCTACCACCTGAAGGTCGAGCTCTCCGACGAGGAGGACGAGACCGCACGCGACGCCTGGCTCGCCGAGAAGGACGGCTTCACCTTCTGGGCCGACAACCCGATCGAACTGCTGGGGCTGGTCGCCGTGTACGAGGACACGCAACCCTCGGACGACCAGCCCTACTGGTGGTCCGCGAAGACCGTACGAGAGCGCCCCGGCGTCCGCGAACAACTCGTCGACGAAGCGCTCGCCACCCAGGACGCCCGCGTCGCGGAACTCGCCGCACGACGCGAGCGCGACCCGGGAGCCTGGGAGGCGGAGATCCGCGCGGCCTTCTGCTGGGCCGGCGACGAGATCCACGCCGCAGGCCACCTGGGGATCCCCCGCGCGGAGACGAGAAGGATCCTCGACGACCCGCGCCTCGCCGACCTGCGGGAACACGCGGGTTCCCGACCTGACGACACCGAACCCGCCGACGGCGGCCACGGCGTGTGAACGGCGTGCCGTACGCGTGGCCGTACGCGTGGCCGGTCGCGCGCGGGAGACGTGCCGGGCCACAATCACCGGGTGGCTGAAACCGGTGTGGTGCACGTCTTCCTCTCGCGCGGCCGGTTCTCGTCGTTCGAGGACCTGCGCGACCACGTCGACGAGACGTGGACGGAGACCGGTGGCGCGGTGCCCTCCGCCCTCATGACGGAGACCGGAATCGCCGAGCTCGAACCGCTGTGCGTCGAAGCCGTGCACGCCCGCGACGACGGCCACCTCGCCCCCGTTCCCCCCGGCATCCTCCTCCGCGACACCTCGTACGCCGACCAGTGGCTGCCGCGAGTGGAGTCGACCGAGCCGGCCGACGCCGCGATCTGCGTCTTCACCCCCAACGTGGTCACCGACCCGCACGGCACCTCCCTGCACTACCTCGGCCGCTTCACGTACCGGGCCTGAGGGTCACTCACCACGGGTGACCCGGCAACCCGCCGCCGCCCGCGCCCCACGCCTCCCACGCCCCGGTCGGCGGAATGGAACCTTGACAGCGCGGCTAGGTTCGGATCATGAACGGACGCGGGGTCGACGGCAGCGCGGGCGACGCGGACTACGGCACGATCGGCGGCGGATACGCCCGCTACCGGCAGCCGGACGCACGAATCGGGCAGGTGATCACCGCCGCCCTGGGCGGGGCCCGCACGGTGGTCAACGTCGGTGCCGGCGCCGGTTCGTACGAGTCGGCGACGCTGGCGGTGACGGCGGTCGAGCCGTCCGCGTCGATGCGCGCCCAGCGGCCCGCCCACCTGCCGCCCGCCGTCGACGCCGTCGCCGAACACCTGCCCTTCGACGACGACGCGTTCGACGCGGCGATGACCACCTTCAGCGTGCACCAGTGGAACGACCACCGCGCGGGACTGCGCGAGATGCGCCGAGTGGCACGGGGTCCCGTCGTCGTCCTGACCTGCGACCCCGAACTCGTCCGGGACTTCTGGCTGTACGCGTACGCACCCGAGGTACTGGACACCGAGGCGCGCCGCTATCCGTCCGTCGCGGCCATGACCGAGGCCCTCGGCGGACACACGACGGTGACCCCGGTGCCCATCCCCGCCGACTGCACCGACGGCTTCAACGAGGCGTACTACGCGCGCCCCGAGATGCTGCTCGACCCCGGCGCCCGACAGGCCTGCTCGGCCTGGAGCTTCGTCGACGAGCGGGCCCGCGAACGGTTCGCGGCGGACCTGCGGAGCGACCTGGCCGACGGAACCTGGGACGAACGATTCGGCTCCCTGCGGCAAAAGCCCTTCTACGAGGGATCGTTGGTCGTGATCCGGTCCGTCCCGGCCTGACCCCGGGCAACGACCGCGCCTCCCGACCCGGCCGCAGGTCCGGATCGGGAGGCCCCAGGAACGGCCGGACGGCGGCGACGCACGATGCCCGAGGGGACGAAACCCGCGCGCCGCCGACCCGCCCGCAGCCACCGTGTACCCCCACGCCCCCGACCCATGCCCCCGACCCACGCCGCCCACCCGGACCGCTTCGTCGTCCCGCGTGCCCGCCTTAGCGGAAGAACCAGCGCGTGCTGGCCCCCCGCTTCATGCCCACCGACAGAAGCGAGATCCACTAGGAGCAAGCCGAGTTCACCTTTCGGTCCGGACACCTGCCGGGCCCCACCGCCCGGACCTACGATTGGATTCAGCGACAGGAACTCTGCCTCGCGATCGACCACCGCCTAAGGAGTGCAGGTGATTTGGTGGCAATGCTCCTTCTTGGGTGCCTGCGGCGGCAGCGTGGTGGAGATGGTGTTGGCGTTCGCGTCGGTCCGCGACTGGCAGCGCGCACGCCGGACCCCAAAAGGCCTCGTCAAGCAGAAGCCGCCGAGGCTTCGTGTCTACGTCGATCTACCGGCTCACCTTTGTGCGCTGCCGTTTCGCGCCTTCCTGGGCGCCGTCCCGGCAGGAACGCTCGGTTGGGGAGGTCAGATCAGTGGCCCATGGGTCGCGCTCATCCTGGGTCTGGGTGCCCCGGCACTGCTTCTGCGGCTGGGGAGCAATCCCCAACTCAGCGCCGCGGTCGCCGGAATCCCAACGACCGGCGGCAGCCCCACCCAGATAGCGCGTGCCGTCTCCCTACCGACCGACGATGAGTTCAGCGATCTCGAAGGCATGAGTGTCAAGGCAGGTCCCGGTCTCACGGGAGGTGCGGAATGACGTCCGACTCCTTCGCGCGCCGACTTCTCAGCACACTGGTGGGTTCATCTGATACTCCGATGACCTCTCACGCGCCTGCCTTTTCTGGCTACAGCCTTCCCCGTCGTGTGCTTGCCAGTCTGCTCGGCGTCGTTCTCCCCCCGACAGCACACGCGTCCGCAAGCCTCCCAGGCACTGCAGTCGAGGACGTCGCACCAGGGCTCCCGTCACAACGGCCGGAGCAGACCGGTGACGGCAACGCCACCGACACCACCACGCCTACTCCGGCCGGCAACGCACACGACCGACGCTCGATGTTCCCGGTTCATTCCCGCTTTCACGCGGAACAGCGCCGGGAATCCGTCGTGCTGGCACACGCTGACGCACACCCTGGAGGTTCGACCGCCGAGTCCGTTGACCTCGGGCAGCGAACAGTGGTTTCACCCGCTCGGACTCATGTCAACGCGCTCGGTCGTGATCACGCCCGTGCCATCCTCCGAATTCGCCGGCTCGCGCAGGCGATCGCAGCACTGCCGGTCGTGGTGGCCGTGGGACTCCTCACCTGTTCGCTCACCGGCTGGTTCGGAGCGCCCGGTACGGCCGACGGCGTTGCCTGGGAGGCGGTCTACTGGGCAGTCTGCGCCGCAGTGGTGCTCAGCCTGGGCCTGACCGGACTGGTCCGGCACTCGCAAGCCGAAGCCGTTCCGCCCGCCACGCCCGTCGTCACACTGCACAACGCCGAGGCGCCCGAGCTGTACCGGCTGATCGACGAACTCGCCGGCCGGCTGGACGTCCCCGCGCCCTCCGCCATCGCCCTCACCCCGGACTGCGACAGTTGGCTGGAGGAGCACGACCGGCCCGAAGGGGCCGCCCCGGTGCTGGTGATCGGCTCGCCCTTCCTCTGGTGGATGCGGGCCGGCGAGCTGCGCGCCCTGCTGGCACCCGTGGTGGCCGGCAGCGCCGCCTCCGCCGACCCGGAGATCGCCGCCGCCCGCCGCTTCGTTCGCAGTCTGAACGCCGCCGTGGCGGTCGGGCACCGAGGCCCCCTCGCCGTGGCCGACCGGATCACCCGCCGACTGCTCGGCGCCTGCCGCGGCCACTCCGCCGAGCTGGAGCGCTCCGTCGCGGCCTGGGCCTCCGAGCAGGCCAGGACGGTCGACTACGGGCTGCGGATCGCCGCCCAGGAACAGGTCGGCCTCGCCTACGCCGGCTGGGACCGGCTGCT